>NZ_SZWS01000020.1:940-3336 GCF_005281245.1 Citrobacter sp. wls826 | reverse complement strand
GCTGATGGCGCTGCATGATGCAACAGGGATAACGCATGAGCTGACGGGATGGACAAACGATGTCCTGGCGATGGCGAAGATATTCGGTGATGAACGCGCCCTGGAGTTCTGTACCCAGAATCTGATAAACGGTGTTAAGGAGATTATAAAAAAGAGTGCTGAGCAGAATGTGGAAGAGCAGCTCGCGGCATTGGGTGGTTCACTTTCAACATCTCGCGATATTGATTACGCATATGGAATGTATGTCTGGAACGAGGGACGGAAAGGCAATACGGATGTTTTAAGCCGGGAAGAATTTGAGCGTCAGGCGAAGAAAAGACAGGAGCAGAATCTGAAAAGGTCGCGGGTGGCAAATAACCTGCGCAGATATAAAAGAAAGATAAAGCAAGAGAGCCTGGATTCGTTTATTAATTGTAGTGAGGTCCTGACACAAAAAATAGATAAACAACTCGAAGTGATAATTGCTTTCCGCTGTCAATGGCTTAAATCTCCATGTTTTATTCGTACACTGCAGGACTTTTATTCTGATCTTTCACAGGATAATTTGCACTTTCGTGAAATTGCGGCTTTTGCGATGTCTGGGTTAGGTGCGGCGAAATCTGGTGTGAGTTTACTCGATGACTGGATAAAAGATTACTCAACTGCTGATGAAAATAACCTTGTCTGGCGTACACATTTTTATAATGCACCTGAGTTAATGACTGTTGCCGAACCCTTGCTTGCCAGAGTACGCAAAGGAGTGAGTCAGCAGGTCACAGAACAAAGTTTATTAGCATTTTTTGAGTCAAAATCCGGCGACCTGGTTAAATTATTCGAAGGATTTAGTAAAGCAACAGCTGCGCTGGATGAGCCACTTGGAAATGATCCAGTCTGGTCAAAGCGAGTGTTGTATCAAGTTGACCAACATATGGCAACGCTGGGTTCACGATTATTCTCGGTTTCGGGTGTGGGACCAAAATTGGACACCATAAACGATCTTGTCGTTAAAACGCTCTGTTCTCTTTCAGCAGGTAAAACAATAGCTGAAATAAAATCTTTCTCTAGTAAATATTTTGGCTGGGCGACTGAGCGTAGTTACTATGTAAACGAAATTCTCTTTGTTAATCCTCAGAAAAACAGAGTGTCAGGGCGCTTAAAAGTCGCTCAGGTGCGGTTCTCCGATCTGGAAAAGGCGACTGCGGAATTCAGTATCAAGGGAGCGAAAAAAAATGCTTATCGTGCGACAAGTATCAATTTCCTGGTGCTCTTTTTTAATATGGCGGAGCTATATAACCAGGCCGATCATTTTAAACGTGATGACTTTTCCAGTTCTGCCAAACTGGTCGCTGCAGGATTCGCCACCACGGGAGGTGCGGTTGATATTGTCAGTAAGATGATGGATGTCATAAAAAAAGATGATAAATCGTTTCCGAAACTGAAATGGGTAGGGGCCAGTTGTGCAATGCTTAATGCCATTGCATCGTTGGGGGCTGATTTTTCAGATGCTTACCAGTTAAAAGATGAAAAATCAATAAGTAAACGATGGGCATACAGAGTGTTATATTTGGGAAAAATCCTTAATGACGTAACGACCATTATTGCACTCAGCGGCAAAGTTATGCCTGCTTTAATGTCAAAATTTGGCTGGAGTACGGCTGTCGGCAGTATGGAGGTGTGGCTGGGACGCGCAGCGACACCTACGGTTTATGCGCTGGGTATTGAGTGGATTGGTGTCTTCTCATCCTGGCAGTTCGCTTTGTTACTGGTGGTAGTGGATTATGCCCTGAAAGAGTATTTTTTTGAAGATGAAATTCAAATCTGGCTGCAGAACACGCTGTTTGGCAAAAAATTTTCGAAAGATATTGATAGCTTCTCTGAACAAAAAAAAGCAGAACTTATAGTGAAATGTGGAGAATCGCTGATGGAATGCGTACGTAAAATAGAATCTACCAGTAAATAGAATTGAATTATATTTTCAAATAAATCCATTGAATAAATTTCGGAATGGTCATATTACATATTGTAAGAATAAATTATGAAAAAAGAACTGAAATTCTCGGACGGGTTGCGAAGAAGTCTGGAAGGCAGCAATAAAAAATATCCGCTTCATAACTATCTGCAGCAAAAAAGTGAGCTGGCGCGAACGCAGGAAATTCTGCGCAATATCGAGGCCAAAAATGAAAAAGGAAAATGGCTGGCACATTTTCGCCTGAAAGAGAAAGAGCTGCTGGAGGCGCTGAAAAACGCCCCGCCGGACCCGGTGCTGCCGCCTCCGGCACCGCTGATTAAAGTTCGGGGCGTCATAGAAAAACTGACGCAGCGGCGGGTGGTGCAGCATTTCGACGTTCTGTCCTATCCGGAAGGAAACGCCTACTACACCCGGTATAAAAAGAAGATGGCGGCGTCGGCGGTGGTCT
>NZ_SZWS01000020.1:0-880 GCF_005281245.1 Citrobacter sp. wls826 | reverse complement strand
CGGCTCGGGAGGGACAGCTTCGGCCCTGCTGCAGGACTATGACAGGCCGCTGTGCGGGGCCTGGTATCTGACCGGACGCATTAACGGCAGGCGATTTTCGGGCTGGCTGGGATGTCACTGGTGCTATGAAGGGGAGGAGGTGGAACTGCTGGCGGCACCGGTCGGCGAGGAGTATCTGGTGTATGCCATCCACAGGCCGGAGGAGCAGTCCCTGTGCATGACGCCGGGGTGTTACCGGGGAAAGAATCAGGCGCGCCGGGCGGCAGTGCGTATCCCGTTGCGGGTTTGCTATCTCTGTCTGGCTCTTATTATCCCATTATATATACATGTATATAATGGATGGGAGGCATTCTCAAATCCATATTTTTATTCACTTATGGCAGTAGCTTTTCTAGCCTTACTGGGGTTATGTCTGCTTCCCGCGGCCTGGTCAATTTACAAACATAAGCCGTTACCGGAAGAAACGCTGTCAGAGGAGATATTCACCCTGCTGGGCTGGGAAAACGTGGCGGATATTAACCTGGACACTCTACATAAACGGCGAAAAAAAGAGTGGAGGCGAACAGAGATCCCGCCAAACCCTCTGCGCAAAGGTACGCCCTTTGATCATTCAGGAGGGACATTTTGTTTTTTTTATTATTAATAAGGATGCTGAATGGTTCTTAACGGTCTGGATAAATTATGAAAAAAGAACTGAAATTCTCGGACGGGTTGCGAAGAAGTCTGGAAGGCAGCAATAAAAAATATCCGCTTCATAACTATCTGCAGCAAAAAAGTGAACTGGCGCGAACGCATGAAATTCTGCGCAATATATCGGGCTGGGTGAGATGAAAAATCATAAATGTGACTGTATGTCACAGGGACCGGCATTACTACCCGT
>NZ_SZWS01000010.1:86702-88958 GCF_005281245.1 Citrobacter sp. wls826 | reverse complement strand
AAAGCCCGCCATTCAGGCGGGCAAAAGTTACCAATGCACACTTAACTTAAGCGACTTTCAATTGTTGAATTTTTTTCTCACGGCGAATTTTACGTTCTTCAAACACGGCCACGATGGCCATCAGGCAGATACAACCGATGGCGGCGGTATCCAGCGCGGCGAACGTGCCCGCCCAGCCGGTCAGACCGAAAATCGGCGTGCCGTCGGCAATCATCCCCAGACCCAGCTTGGCGAAGCTGTCACCAATCAGATATGCGAAGGTGCCTTTAATCCCATCGGCTGCGCCGATCGCTTTTTTCGGTACGAATCCGACGGCTGCAACACCGATTAACAGCTGAGGACCAAACACCAGGAAGCCCAGCGCAAACAGCGAAGCCAGATAGACATACTGGTTGCTGGCGTGCTGATAAACGCCCAGGGTCGCGATAATCAACGCCAGCGCCACGCAGGCTACCAGCGCACGACGACCGTTAGCCAGGTCAGAGAGCCAACCCCACAGTAACGTGCCGACCAACGCGCCCACTTCAAACAGGGTAAAACCCTGAATCGCCACCTCTTTGGAGAGCTTCAGCTCCTGGAAAGCGTAGACAGTGGACCACTGGTCGATACCGATACGCACCACGTACAGGAAAATGTTGGAGAAGCACAGCAGCCAGATCACTTTGTTTTTCAGCACGTATTCAACAAAGATCTGCCATTTGGTCATCTCATTTTCTTCAGTCTCTTTGTCCTCTTCGCTTATCTCCTCGCCGAACAGCTCTTCAGCTTTACCGAGGCCATAAGACTCCGGGGAGTCGCTGCCGTAGCGCAGGCCGATAAAACCGACAATCAGGGCGATAATCGACGGGAAGATAAACATACCAATGACGTGACCGTCGAACAGATAGTTGGCGCCAAACAGCGCCACGCCAGCCGCACCCGCACCACCGAGGTTATGGGAGATATTCCACATGCCGAGGTAAGAACCCCGCTTGCGACGCGGCGTCCATTTGGTGATGGTGGAATAGCTACACGAGCCACCGGTACTCTGGAAAAAACCGCTCAGCGCGTAGAAGGCGATCATCAGGAACAGGCTGGTTGAACCCGCCCCCATGCTGGCGCTGAAGCCGAGCATACAGATGGCGGAGAGGATCAGCATAAACGGCAGGAACTGCTTGGTATTTTTGCCGTCTGCGTAGTAGGAAACCAGCGTTTTACCCACGCCGTAGGTGATGGAGAAGCCCAGGCCAATCATTCCCAGCTGCGTCATGCTCAGCCCGTAGGTGGAGATCATGTCGTTCTGCGCGATGTTGAAGTTTTTGCGGATCAGATACATGGTCAGGTAGCCAATAAAGACCACCAGATAGGACTGCATGAACGGTTTGAACCACATTTTACGCCGCACATCGAGCGGCAGATCCAGGGTCGGCTTGCGTACCTGGTTTAGAAAGGCCAGCATTTGACACTCCCGAGCTAATTTTTATACCTGCGAATGGCAGGCATTGTAAAAATCAGCCGGGAGACGCGCCTGAGACAGCGTCCAGGTGAAACCGGGAAAATTTCTTAGTTTTACCCTACTCGGGGCAAAAAGGTGAGGTGCATCACGCTTCGTTGAGTTCGCGTGGAGCCTGGGCGTTCAAAAACGGCAGCAGCAGCAGCGCGGAAATCCCCGCCGCAATGGCGATCACCACAAAGAATCCGGTCCAGTGCCAGACCTCCATCACCTTCGCCAACGGCCAGCCGGAAAGCGATGCCCCCAGATAGGCAAACAGCCCGACAAATCCGGTTGCCGCGCCCGCTGCCTCTTTGTGCGAGCACTCCGCCGCCGCCATGCCGATCAGCATTTGCGGGCCGAAGACGAAGAATCCGGTGGTGAAGAAGCACGCCGCCTGCATCACGTAACTGGCGAACGGCATCAGCCACAACGAGCCAACGGAGAGCAAAATTCCGGCAGCGAAAATCAGGTTCATTGGACCGCGGTTGCCGTTAAACAGTTTGTCCGAGCCCCAGCCTGCGACCAGCGCGCCGATGAATCCGCCCAATTCGAACATGGTCACAGCGGTATTGGCGGTCACCAGATCCACGCCGAGCGTCTCCGACATATACAGATTGCCCCAGTCGTTGATGGCAGCGCGGACGACGTACACCAGCACGTAACACAGCGACAGCAGCCAGATATAGGGATTCAGCAATACATAGCGGGTGAGGATCTCTTTACGGCTCAGCCCTGCGCCTTCCTGCTGCTGGGCGATTTCCAGCTCATCATGGCGCCAGTCG
>NZ_SZWS01000010.1:85521-86650 GCF_005281245.1 Citrobacter sp. wls826 | reverse complement strand
CTGCGGCCTGTCGCGCAGCCGCCAGCAGAGAAAAACCCCCACCACAATCGCCAGCAGCCCGGCGATCATCATCCCGGCACGCCAGCCGTAGTGCAGCGCCGTCGCCGCCATCACGATAGGGATCAGCGCCCCGCCAACATTGTGCGCAGTATTCCACAGCGCCCACCAGCCGCCGCGTTCGGTACGCGAATACCACGCGGTCAATAAACGCGCGCAGACCGGCGACCCCCAGCCCTGGAAAAAGGCGTTCAGCGCCCAGAGCACCGCAAAAGCCCAGAGCGAGGTGGAGAAGCCAAACAGAATGTTCACCACGCCGGTGGCGATAAGCCCAAACCCCATAAAATAACGGGCGTTGGAACGGTCACTGACGATACCGGAAACAAACTTCGACAGGCCGTAAGTGATGTAAAACAGCGTCGCCAGCAGACCAATGTCGCTGCGGGTCAGCACGCCGCTGGTGAGGATATCCGGTACGGCGGCGTTGAAGCTCTTGCGTGTGAAATAGAACAGCGCGTAGCCGAGCCAGATAGTGGTCAGAATATGCCGCCGCCAGTAGCGGTAGAGGGCATCCACTTCACGCTTATCGGTGATGAGCGGCGCGCTGACTGGGGCTTTTAAAAACGAAAACATGACCGCTCCTTACACATAACGCTGGGGTAACGACACGCTGACCCGCGTGCCGTGCGTACAGGAAATCGAGAGCGATCCCCCGAGGGCGGTAATACGTTCACGCATCCCGGTGAGGCCAAATCCCTGCTGATTCGACCCCGGCGGCAGGCCGCTGCCGTCGTCCTCAATCACCAGCATCAGCCGTTCATCCTGCTGCCAGCCCTGAAGCGTCACCGCGCTGGCGTTGGCGTGCTTAACGATGTTGTTCAGCCCTTCCTGACAGACGCGAAACAGCGTCACCCGCTGACTTTCGCTGAGTACAGATTCGTCAATTCGCCAGTCAAGGTGGCTGACGATGCCACGGCTTTCCAGCTCCATTTCACGCATCAATGAGCGGATCGCTTGTTCCAGCGTGAGATCATCCAACTGGCGCGGACGCAGACGACCCAACAGACGACGCACCGAATCGTACACGCCAAGAGAAAGTTGTTCGATATGCGCCCCGCTGCGCTTCACCCCT
>NZ_SZWS01000010.1:74266-85438 GCF_005281245.1 Citrobacter sp. wls826 | reverse complement strand
GCGGTGATGGTCTGACCGATATCATCGTGCAGTTCGCGCGCCACATCCCGGCGCACGCTCTCTTCGGTCTCCAGCAGGCGTTCAGCCAGACGGTGGTTGCGCGCTAATTCGTTTTGCAGCGACTGGTTAAGCTCGCGCAGACGCTGGATCCCCGCGCCGAGCAGCAGCCCGGTCAGGCTTTGCACCAGCAGGGAGAGCAACAGGTCGACGGGATGATCGTGCCAGGTCTGGCTGGCAATCAGCGCAATGGCGTTCATTAACGTGGCAATCAGCGCCCCCTGCCAGCCGTAGTGCCAGGCGAGCGCAATGATCGGCAGCGCGAGGCAAAACGGCGTGAAGCGTGACAGTTCATCGGGCAGGCCAAGCTGCAACCACAGGCTGACGCTAAACAGCAGCAGATACCAGACCAGATGCCGCCCGCGCCAGTTCACTGGCTGAGACACCACCGCCGGACCCAGCGGCAACCAGGTGGTGCTGGTAAGATAGTGCCAGAAAACCAGACAGATCGGGGCCAGCGTTAATCCACCAGTGAGCGTCAGCAGTAGGGCATTCCACGCCTCTTCGCCTTGCCCAAGCCAGGGCAGCGATTGCAGCAACGCCGCCGCCGTCAGCGCCGCGCCCTGTAACAGCAGCGTGCGCCAGTCGCGCTGATGGCGGTAGCGCGAAATCAGCATCACCGGGAGTAACGTGAGGAAACTCCCGATCATCAAAAGTGGCAAGTGAGCCAGCGCCACTTCCTGCGCCAGCCAGAAAAGAAGCAGCCATTCCGCACCCAGCAGCACCGGCCAGTAGCCGCGTGGACATTGCAGCATCAGCCCCAGACGCAGGCCAAACGGAAACAGCAGTACCGCCAGCTCCGGGCGCTCAACCAGGTGCAGACTGATACTCCACAAGCAAAACCACGCGGCAGAGAAGATAAAGAAGCAGGCAACAACGGTGATTAACCGGGAACAGAGCGTGTTCATTGCCAGCCGTCAAACATCCGGCGGGCCAGTTCGACATCGTTGCTAACGCCCAGTTTTTCCATCAGGTTAGCGCGATGCACGTGCACCGTTTTCGGCGACAGGCCCAGTTCGGCGGCAATCTCTTTTACCGCCATGCCTTGCGCCAGTTTCTCCGCCACCTGACGTTCGCGTTTGGTCAGCGGATCCTGACGACCAGCCGCCAGTTTGACGGCGATATCCGGCGTCAAATAGCAGCCGCCGGTCGCCACGGTATGCACCGCCGCGATCAGCTCATCAGGGCTACAGCGTTTAGAAAGGAAACCACGCGCGCCCGCGTTGAGCGCCTGCTCCACCAGCGCGGGGCTGTCGTGGACGGAGAGCATGATAATCGCCATCCCTTTTGGCAACTGGCTTAACAGTTCAAGACCGGAGATATCAGGCATCGAGATATCACAGATACATACCTGCACGCCACGTCCCGGTAATCCCGCCAGCGCCTCGCTGCCTGAGCCGAACTCAGCCACAACCTGCAAATCAGGTTCCAGCCCCAGCAACTGGGCAAAGCCGGAGCGGACGATAGTGTGGTCGTCGATAAGGGCAACGGTGATCATGGGTTCTGTCCTGGGGGATAAAAAACGTGCTTACCTTAACGATATACACTTTATCCTTCAAGCAGCCTCTGCGTTGGCTTGGTCTGCTCACCCCAGTCACTGACTTGAGTAAGCTTCTGAGGTGAGCAGACTTGCCGCCTTATGCAGCTTGAAGGATTTTGTGTACCGACGCGCTGCTGTTTAAGCCTTGAGCGATCAGGCGATGCCAGTTGTGACGGTAAATGTGCGAGTGTGCTGCGGTTCTAGCTGAATCAACGTGCCTTTTCGCTGCGCCGCCAGGAAGCCTTCAGGGCGACAGGTCGCAGGTAGGGCGAAGGCTGCCACCTGTTGATCGCCGTTATAGAGGATCCAACGGGTAACATAATTCAGCTCCGCGCTGGAGAAACGCGTCACGAACGTGGTGCCATCAGGTGCGATCATGCGAAATTCAGGCTTATCCGTGTATCGGTCCAGTTGGTCAGCGAAGAAAACGATTTCCGGATCGTAAAAATCGGGCTCGTTGAGGCGCCCCAGCGAGGTCTCGCCCTGAATGATCCGCTGATTAAACGCCAGCCACTGCTCGGTAGGTTTAACATGCGCGGGTACCGACTCACGCAGCTTCATGGCTTCATCCGGGATATTCTGGCTGAAGGTCGCTTCCGGTACGTAGGCATAGTTCATATGGCACATATACTGTAAAGGCATTGCCACTGAGGCGAGGTTGGTGACCGCCATCTGAATATCAAACAGCGCACTCGCTTTGCGCATAATCACCGCAGGATGCGCCTGATAATGATGACCGAATCCCATCACATACTCGTAGCGTCCGCTCACGCGCAAATTCTCTCCCTCCAGCTCCAGCCAGGCCTCATCCATCGCGGCACAGGCCATTTCGCCATGCAACGGGTGAGAATCTTCCGGCGAAGGGCAGCCATTAGCCAATATACCCGAGTGGAAAGCAAAGCAGCCGTATGTCGCTACCACTTCCGCAGCCGGTTTCGGCTGACTGAACATGTTGCGCATGGTCAGTTCATGCCCGTCAAACTGAGCATCCCAGATCATCTGCCCCATCCAGGGCAGAATAACCAGATGTCCACGACTGTTTTCTACCTTCAGCCCTTCCACACCGCTGGCGTAACGAAATGCGGTAACCGTGAAGTCGCTATTCTTCAGTAAGATTCGCGGATGCTCTGCAAAGAGTTCCCGCCACAGCGTGATACGTGTTGTCATGATCGCTCTCCTCAGGAAACAGTCGCTTCAGCCAGGTTATTGCGCACTTTGCTTTCACGCCAGAAGTAGATACCGACGTACACGAAGCACAACATGGAGACCAGGAACGAGAGTTGTAGCGAGTGGAACATATCGGCCACATAGCCCTGAATTGCCGGAACCACCGCTGCACCAACAATCGCCATGACAATGACTGCTCCCGCCATTTCAGTGTGTTCGTTATCCACGGTATCTAGCGTACCGGCATAGATTGTCGCCCAGCAGGGTCCAAACAGGACGCTCACCAGTACGGCAACGTACACGGCGCTGAAGCTTGGCGCCAGCGCAACATAGACCAGAAACAGTGCGCCAATAATGGAGTAGAGGATCAGCACTTTTTCCGGATTGAAGCGTGTCATCAAGATGTTGGCGATAAACTTGCCGATAAAGAAGCAGGCAAAGCTATAGACCATGAAGGTTGAGGCGTCGCGCTCGTTGATATCACCCAATTCCAGCGCCAGACGGATGGTAAATGACCACACCGCGACCTGCATCCCCACGTACAGGAACTGCGCCACAATCCCACGGCGGAAACGGGCATTGCTGGCCAGATAACGCAGCGTATCCATCGCTGACGGACGTTTATGACTCGCCGTTTGCGCGACTTTACAGGTCGGGAAGCGGGTCAGCAGGAACAACACCATCACCACAACCAGCACCATAATCATGTACTTGTAAGGCTCAAGTGTATTTTCCAGCATCAACACTTTAAAGTTGTGGATCTGCTCCGCGTTCATCCCAGCCATCTGTTTTTCCAGACTCTCGCCTTCAGAGAAGACCAGATATTTACCCAGCAGAATACCGGCGGCTGCACCAATGGGGTAAAAGGTCTGGCTGATGTTCAGGCGCAGGGTGGCATACGCTTTTGGGCCAATCATGGAGCTGTAGGTGTTGGCTGCGGTTTCCAGGAAGCTCAGGCCAATCGCAATCGCAAAAATTGCAGCGAGGAACATGGTGTAGGTGGCCATGTGCGATGCCGGGAAAAAGAGCGTACAGCCAACAATATAAAGGGTCAGTCCCATTAAGATGGCGATTTTATAACTGGTCTTTTTAATCACCAAAGATGCCGGAATCGCAATTAAAAAATAACCGCCATAAAAGGCACTCTGAACTAATGCCGAAGCAAAGTTGCTGAGTGAAAATACGCTTTTGAATTGCGTAATCAGAATATCATTTAATGCGGCTGCGCATCCCCATAAAGGGAATAAACAGGATAACAAAATAAACTGGAACAGAGGCGTCTTATTCAGATAGCCGTCGGGCATCTGAATGATGTTTTTATCGTTCATAGTGCTACCTTTTACAATGCAGGAGTATTATTCGTTTAAGGTAAGAAACTCATTAAATTGTTCGATGCTTGGATAAGATGATTGAGTGCCTTTCCCGGTAACGCTGAATGCAGCGAAGAGAGCGGCTTTTTTCATGGCGGCTTCGACATCACCGCTTTGAACGTAATAGTGGGCAAAACAACCGATGAAAGCGTCACCTGCGCCACTGGTATCGACAGCGTTCACTTTAAACGCCGGGACATGGACTTCCTGGTCACGCGTCATCCACAGAGCGCCTTTCTCCCCCATGGTGACGATAATATTGTTCAGACCTTTATCGACCAAAGAACGTGCCGCGGCGCGAATATGGTCATAGGTATCCACCGGCATACCGGTTAATATTTCGAGCTCGGTTTCATTTGGCACGAAGAAATCGCATTTACAGGCATAAGACATATCTAATTCCCGTAATGCAGGGGCGGGATTTAATAACACTTCAATACCGTGTTTTTTACCGAATTCAATCGCGTGATAAACCGTTTCCAACTGTACTTCCAGCTGCAGGACAATAAGTTGACACTTTTTCAGATCTTCCGCCGCGCGATCGATATCTTCCGGGGAGAGAAACTTGTTGGCACCTTTAATAATCAGAATGCTGTTGCTGGAGTTTGCATTAACAAAGATCGGTGCAACGCCGCTGCTGGTGCAGGGTACCTTTTCGACATAGGTCGTATTAATCCCCCAGGATTCGAGATTACGAATGGTGTTATCCGCAAAAATATCATCACCGACTTTCGTCAGCATCAGCACTTTGGAATTGAGCTTAGCAGCCGCAACGGCCTGATTTGCTCCTTTACCGCCACAACCAATTTTAAAAGCGGGTGCTTCCAGCGTTTCCCCTTCTTTGGGCATCTGGTTGATGTAGGTGATGAGATCCACCATGTTGGAGCCAATAACCGCGATATCCATTTTACTACCTCTCAGAAACAATCACACAACAATGATATTAAAATAACATTATCATGTTACTTCCGTATCATTTGTGACTAGGATCGCGATTGGAGGATCATTTTATTGTTTATTTATTATGCTAAATGTTGCGTCTCTATCACACTCAAAATGATTAACTTGCTTACAATTGACTGAAAACTCGCTGCTTATAATCAATAAAACGTGTAAAAACACGCTTTTATTTCCCAATGGTCAGACGTATAGTAATGCAGCAATGTCATGTTCCCAGAAACACATAAATGTTACTGAAGGAACATGAAAACATGATTCGTGGAGAGTGTGCATGGAAACCAAGCAAAAAGAACGTATTCGACGTCTGATGGAATTGTTGAAGAAGACCGACAGAATCCATCTGAAAGAGGCGGCGCGCATGCTGGAGGTTTCCGTGATGACCATCCGTCGGGATCTCAGCCAGGATGACGAACCATTGCCGCTTACGCTACTCGGTGGTTACATCGTGATGGTGAACAAGCCCGCCACCCTCGTTAACGCTCCGCTCCCCGTGCAAAAGCAGTATCATCGCGACGATTTACCGGTTGCCATTCTGGCCGCGGGACTGGTCAGTGAAAACGATCTGGTCTTTTTTGATAATGGTGCCGAAATGCCATTAGTCGTCAGCATGATCCCGGACGATATTACCTTTACCGGAATTTGCTACTCACACCGGGTATTCGTGGCGCTAAATGAAAAACCCAACGCCACGGTGATTCTTTGCGGGGGCACCTATCGGGCGAAAAGTGATGCCTTTTACGACACCAGCAATCCCTCTCCGCTGGATGCGCTCAACCCACGAAAAGTGTTTATCTCTGCCAGCGGAGTCCATGAGCATTTCGGCGTTAGCTGGTTCAATCCGGACGATCTGGCCACCAAACGCAAAGCGATGGAACGCGGATTGCGCAAAATTCTGCTGACGCGCCACGCCCTGTTTGATGAGGTTGCCCCCGCCAGCATTGGCCCGCTATCTACTTTTGACGTACTGATAAGCGATCGCCCGTTGCCGGCAGATTACGCAACCCACTGCCGGAACGGCTCTGTCAAAGTCATCACCCCGGATTCAGACGGCGACTAACTCACTCAAAGAAAACCGTGATTTTGTTAAACATCGACGGGTCGGACTGGTTGCGGGCCACTTTCACCACATCTTCCAGCTTGTCGATCTGGCTTATCATCTGCTCAAGACGTTGATCGTCGTTGACCAGTAGCCAGATGCGGCTCTTGTCGCTGTCCTGAATCG
The DNA here is from genome assembly GCF_005281245.1 of Citrobacter sp. wls826. Classification (NCBI taxonomy): domain Bacteria; kingdom Pseudomonadati; phylum Pseudomonadota; class Gammaproteobacteria; order Enterobacterales; family Enterobacteriaceae; genus Citrobacter; species Citrobacter sp. wls826. The sequence continues at coordinate 79,122 of NZ_SZWS01000010.1, read as the reverse complement.
GTAGACAGAGAATGCCTTCCACGTTGAACGCGCGGCGGGCAAACAGCCCGCAGACGTGGGTCATTACGCCCGGATGGTTGCGTACGGTGAGTTCCAGGATTACGTTGTCATGAGTCTGCTGTTGCATGGCTTATTCCCCCACCATTTCTGTGTTTGCCGCACCCGGCGGCACCATCGGGTACACTTTTTCTTCGGCATCGATGCGCACGTGGATCAGCGCAGGTCCAGGGCGATTAATAATCTCCTGCAACGCTGCCTGTGGATCCGCTTCGTTATTCAAATCGCAGGTTTCGAGGCCAAACCCGGCGGCTATCTGCATAAAGTTAATCATCCCCGGATATGTCGCCGCAAAAACGCCCTGCTTATAGAACAAACTCTGCTGCTGATACACCAGACCCAACGCTTCGTTATTCATCAGGATGATTTTAATATCCAGTTGATTTTCGCTGGCCGTCGCCATTTCCTGAATATTCATCATCAGGCTACCGTCGCCGGAGAAGCACAGCACCTTTTTGTCCGGGTTGACCAGCGCTGCGCCAATTGCCGCCGGCAGGCCAAAGCCCATGGTTCCCAGACCGCCGGAGGTCAGCCACTGACGCGGACGGTTCAGCGGGTAAGCCTGTGCGGCCCACATCTGATGCTGGCCTACGTCGGTGGTGATAATGGCATTGTCATCCACGCAGGCCGCTACGGCGTTGATCAGCCCATAGTGGCTGAGCGGGTCGCTTTCCTGCGGAATGCTGCAGGGGAATTCGCGTTGTAAATCGGCCACCATTTGATGCCACGACTCTCGCGGCTGCGCGTCAATTAATGGGATCAGTTGCGCCAGAACCTCATCGACATCCGCCTGAATCGCCACGTGTGGCTGTTTGATTTTACCCAGCTCCGCGCGGTCGATGTCCACGTGGATGATTTTGGCGTTCGGACAGAACTGCTCGGTTTTACCAATCGCCCGGTCATCAAAACGTGCGCCCAGAACAATCAATAAGTCCGCTTCTTGCAGAATAAAGTTAGTGCTGCGTGCGCCATGCATACCCAGCATGCCTAACGACAGCGGATGCGCTTTCGGCAGCATACCGAGCGCCATTAAGGTCATGGTGGTGGGCAGCATGGCTTTTTCTGCCAGTTCACGAACCCGCTCAGGCGCGTTAATCACGCCGCCGCCGAGATACAGCACCGGACGCTGTGCGGCGTTAATCATAGCTGCGGCATCGCGAATGCTGTCCTGGCTGAACGCCGGTGCCGCCATTTTCTGCGCGGGCTCCGGCATCTCTTCAATTTCAAAAACGGCGGTTTGAATATCCTTAGGAATGTCTATCCACACCGGGCCCGGACGGCCGGACTGCGCAATGCGGAACGCATCGCTCATGACCTGCGGTAATTCACTGATATGGCGGACCAGATAGTTGTGCTTGGTGATGGGGATAGAGATGCCGTAGGTGTCGACTTCCTGGAAGGCGTCGGTCCCGATCATTGAGGCCGGAACCTGCCCGGTGATACACACCAGCGGGATAGAATCCAGCCGCGCGTCGGCAATGGCGGTCACCAGGTTGGTCGCGCCCGGTCCGCTGCAGGCCATACAGACGGCGGGTTTACCATCGGTTCTCGCCATCCCCTGCGCGATAAACCCCGCGCCCTGCTCGTGGCGCGCCAGGATATGACGGATTTGCGTGCTTTGGCTCAAGGCGTCATACACGGGAAGAATCGATCCGCCAGGAATACCGGTGACCACCTGAATCCCCTGGCGTTCCATGAAATGAACGATGAATTCTGCGCCCGTAAAACGCGTACGCTTGGATGTTATGCCCGAACTTGCCATGCTCCAGTCCTTTTATTCTGGGCCTTTGCTTCGGGCAGGTCTCTTAAACGAAAAACCCCGCCCGGTTTGCGCCGGCGGGGTTTTGGAATCGTGTGTTGATCCGGACCCTACGGCGCATTGCCGACGACCACCACCACACGCACGACGACCGCTGCGCGAGATGGCGCAGTTTTTAGTAGGGTCGCAGTCAGCATGGAAGGGTTCATTAGGGACCTGTCTGTTTGTTGATTAACTGGATTTATACAAACACAGGTTTTTCAGCGTGACAATGGAAAAATTTTCATCTGCATAAAAATGCGTCAACGATCACATTTCGCTGTGCAGAGTCGGAAAACAAAAAACCCCGCCGGAGCGAGGTTTTTTTCAGCGCTGTGCGGTTGGTAGCCGCCGAACACACTGTGTTATGTCAACGGAAAAAGTATACGCGTTCTGCGAAGAACACGCAATTTCGGCACGAATTTTGATGGTTTTGAGTATGGAACATGAATGGCACAATGTCCATAAAATACTGTTAATTTATACAGTATTTATCTATAATGTCTCGGTACGCAATGTGTTATGCGGGGGCCGCATCGTAAACCGGCGCATCAAAGTCCTGGCTGAAACGGGTGGTGCCGTCAGCGCCTTAACCCCCGTGTGAGCACACTGTGTTATGTCAACAAAGGTGCTGGCAACAGGCAGCGGCGAGGTACGTCAGCACCGTGCTCCTTGTACCAAAAGGAGAGCGTATGAGCCTCGTGGATATCGCTATTCTTATCCTCAAACTCATTGTTGCAGCACTGCAACTACTTGATGCCGTTCTGAAATACGTTAAGTAATTCGGATTCAAGTCGCACCTAAGGGGAGCGGGTAAAACTCCGCTCCCCTTTCACCTTCTCCCTGGTGCTTGTCTCGCGCCAATATGTTACGTTTTTATGACATTCTCAGGGAAGAACGCCACCATGACGCTTTCTGTTTTCTGCATTTTGCTGTTCGCCGCACTGCTGCACGCCAGTTGGAATGCCATTGTTAAAGCTGGAAACGATAAACTGTACTCGGCGATTGGCGTCAGCGGCTCCGCGGCGATTATGGCACTGATCTGCTTACCCTTCGCGCCTCAGCCTTCCACCGCCAGCCTGCCGTTTTTGGCCATCTCAACCGCGTTGCAAGTGGTGTATACGGTCCTGGTCGCCAAAACCTATCAGGTTTCGGATATGAGTCAGACCTATCCTCTGATGCGTGGGACAGCACCGCTGCTGGTTGCGATTATCAGCGTCTTGTTCCTTGGCGATAGCCTGTCTGTGTTTGCCTGGGTGGGGATTGCTACGATCTGTCTGGCCATTCTCGGCATGGCATTTAACGGACGCAGCAGCTCACAACGCGGGATCGTACTGGCGCTCATTAACGCCTGCTTTATCGCTGGTTACACGCTGGTTGATGGCACCGGCGTACGCTTATCAGAAACCGCGCTCGGTTATACGCTGTGGACCTTCTTTCTGAACGGTTCCTGTCTGCTGGGCTGGGCGATGATCGCCCGGCGCCGGGAAGCGTCACGCTATCTGGTACAGCAGTGGAAGAAAGGTATTCTGGGCGGGATTGGTACGATGGGTTCTTACGGTCTGGCGCTGTGGGCCATGACCCAGGCTCCGTTGGCGGTGGTCGCAGCGCTGCGTGAAACCTCCATTCTGTTTGGCGCTCTGCTCGCCTGGCTACTGCTGAAAGAAAAGGTTGCCGGAATACGCCTTGTCGCGGCCGCCGGTATTGCCGTAGGCGCTGTCTTACTTCGCTTGTCATGATCGCGCCGTAAAGCCGATGCAATCCGGCAACATTTGTTGCCGCTTTTTGTTTACATTTCCTGCCGTTCATCGCGTAAACATTCCCGCCCACTATCTGGCCTTCTTTTTCTGTTGTGGTAGATTCCACGCGCATTTACGGGAAAGTACAGCACCTTATTCTTCTTTTTTCTCTTTTTTAAAAGTAATCAGCGAAATGAAAAGGCATAGAAGCGTCAATTTGTTGTTGATGTTGGTATTACTGGTGGCGGTAGGTCAGATGGCGCAAACCATTTATATCCCCGCGATTGCTGATATGGCGCGTGAACTGAACGTTCGCGAAGGAGCGGTGCAAAGCGTAATGGCCGCCTACCTGCTGACCTACGGCCTGTCACAACTGTTTTACGGCCCACTTTCCGATCGCGTTGGCCGCCGTCCGGTGATCCTCGCCGGAATGTCTATTTTTATGCTGGCCACGCTGGTCGCGATTACCACCCACAGCCTGACGGTACTGATTATCGCCAGTGCAATCCAGGGCATGGGCACAGGCGTCGGCGGTGTAATGGCGCGAACCTTACCGCGCGATCTGTACGAAGGCACGCAGCTGCGCCACGCGAATAGTTTGTTAAACATGGGGATTCTGGTGAGTCCGCTGCTGGCCCCGCTGATTGGCGGCATGCTGGATACCCTGTGGAACTGGCGCGCCTGTTACATCTTCCTGCTGGTTCTGTGCGCGGGCGTCACGTTTAGCATGGCGCGCTGGATGCCGGAAACGCGTCCTGCGGGCGCACCGCGTCCACGCCTTATCGCCAGCTATAAAACGCTGTTTGGTAACAGTTCTTTCACCTGTTACGTGCTGATGCTGATCGGCGGCCTGGCGGGCGTTGCGGTCTTCGAGGCCTGCTCCGGGGTATTGTTGGGCGCAAGGCTCGGTTTAAGCAGCATGGTGGTCAGTATCCTGTTTATTCTGCCCATCCCGGCGGCATTTTTCGGCGCCTGGTTCGCCGGTCGCCCGAATAAGCGTTTCTCGACGCTGATGTGGCAGTCGGTTATCTGCTGTCTGGTAGCCGGTTTAATGATGTGGATCCCGGGCCTGTTTGACGTGATGAACGTCTGGACGCTGCTGGTTCCCGCCGCACTATTTTTCTTCGGTGCCGGGATGCTGTTTCCGCTGGCAACCAGTGGCGCAATGGAGCCTTTCCCATTCCTGGCAGGCACTGCCGGTGCGCTGGTTGGGGGATTACAGAATATTGGTTCCGGCGTGCTGGCGTGGTTCTCTGCAATGC
>NZ_SZWS01000010.1:69710-74219 GCF_005281245.1 Citrobacter sp. wls826 | reverse complement strand
GCAGACCGGGCAAGCCAGTCTGGGCCTGCTGATGACCCTTATGGGACTGTTGATTTTTGTTTGCTGGCTTCCGCTGGCGTCACGCGTGTCGCATCAGGGGCAGGCGGTTTAAGCGTATGATGGCCCGGCTTATCGCCGGGCTTTTCGCATTCAGGCGCGATCATCGTCGTCAGTAACGGCTCCAGCGCCGGACGCCAGGCACCTTCCTCGCCATCATAAAACTGCGTATCCGCATTGATAGCATAGGGAATTTTCGCTTTTTTCAGTTCGCACGCCATAAAGCGGGCAAACGCCATTTGCGAGGCAGAAGGCGCGTTCCTGATGGTTTCTCCTGGCGACCAGCCTCCCACCCAACTGACATGACCCGTTTTCTGCTGCCAGTGAATGGCGGTATTGATACGGGCGCGAATAGCGGCCTTTTCTGCCGCGGTGCCTGAGGTCCACGGATATTTACCGTTATTTTTCAGCGGCCCCCACGGAAAAATATGCCATTGAGCCAGCACGGTATTCTGACTTTGCGGCGGCAGTTTCAGGTCAGGCAAATCTTCCGGGGCGGCGCGTAGTCGCGGCGCGATAAAAATCATCCGCTGCGGGTCGATGGCATGGACAGTACGAATGGTTTTGTCATACACCCGATTGAGCGACACCTGATTATGGTTGAGCTTATCAGAGGGTTCGTATATCAGGTCGAAACCCAGCAACGGCGAGCTTTGACCAAAGTAATGCGCCACCGCCACCCACCAGTTAACCACCTCTTTTTCGTTACCGATACTGGGATCTTTTTTATATTCGTCAGCCTGATAGGCAATTATCGGGATCACGCCATACTGCTCGCAGGCTTCCACCAGCTTGCGCAGATGTATAAGCCGCGCCTCCGTAGGCTCTCCCGCCACGCGAATGCGCACGTGGGTTAACCCTTTCGCCCTGTAATCCCGCACCACCAGCGGATCGAATTCACGGATACCCCGATCGGTGCGCGCCCAGTCTACGTCCATCCCAACGCCAAGCTGCTGCGCATACTGCGCCGCGGTCAGCACAGGTTGCGCGGCACACACGGTGGCGCTGGCTAACAGTAAAAGGGAAACAATCGGCTTTAACACGGTCGTCCTTACGCAAATCATCAGGAGTGATATCACGTATTTAGCATGCTTTTTCACTTTGCGTGTAGCGAGAAAGCGTAAAAAATATTCGCGGCCCGCTTATTTAACCTGTTCCTGAAGCCAGCGAATAAACGCCTCGATTTTCGGCCACTCTCTGCCAGGCAGGGTGGTGATGTAGTAGTGCTGATGGCATTTCAGCGCCATATCGCCAAAAGGCGCAACCAGCTCTCCGCTGTCGAGGCGTTTTTGCACCAGCCGCTTTCGGCCCATCGCTACGCCGATATGATTCATCGCCGCAATTACCGCCAAATCAGAACGATCGAAACCAATTCCCGACGATGTCGGCAGATTCACCGAAAAATGCTGCGCCCAACTGTGCCATTCATCGGTCCCGGAGTCGTTACTCCACGCCTGTCTGTCATGCAGCAACGTACAGTGCGGTAAATTCACCAGCGAACCGGTAAGGTCATGGCGGCGAGCGTAGTCCGGGCTGCATACCGGCAGGATCTCTTCATCCATCAGGAAGTGGTGCGTGAGTTGCGCGGAGGGTGCGTCGTCAAAATAGATAGCCAGATCGACCCCGGCACGCTGCAGATTGACGTTGTCGTTCCCGGTCAGCATGGTCAGCGAAATCGACGGATAGCGACGGGTAAAGTCGCCGAGCGCCGGAACCAGCCAGCACTGAGCGATAGAAGGCCGTGAGTAGACGGTGAGGGTCCCGGACAACTCCTGATTTTTAATATCAAGGATTTCCTGATTCAGCGTATCTAGCGATGATTTCAGCGCCCAGAACACGCGCTTGCCCTCGTGGGTGAGTTCCACTTTACGATGCGAACGAACAAACAGCTGAATACCCAGCTCATCTTCCAGCTGATTAATGCGATGGCTGACAGCGCTGGGGCTTAGTGACAGCTCATCTGCCGCCAGCGCAAACGACTGGTGCCGGGCCGCCACTTCAAAGGTATACAGCTTTGACAACTGCCAGCCGTTGAGTAGCCGATTTCTGACCTCGCGTAAGGGATCCATGTTTACCTCCTGTCCTCCTGATTCATTCGCCGGAGTGTAAAAAAGTTCGCTGCAAAAATCAGCACAAAGATGAATCAAGGTGAACCATATCGCATAAACAAAGCGTAATTAGACGTAAATCACCTACTTGATGCAATCTGGCTCATGTGAAAGGGGATTTATATCGTTTGTCAGACTATGCCTTATTTTTGTCCAATAACCCTATATTAATCACAGGGCAAGGTGAGTTATGCACTCTCAAATCTGGGTTGTGAGCACGCTGCTGATAAGCATCGTGTTAATCGTTTTGACCATCGTGAAGTTCAAATTCCACCCGTTTCTGGCGCTGCTGTTAGCCAGCTTCTTCGTGGGTACGATGATGGGTATGGGGCCGCTGGATATGGTCAATGCCATTGAGAGTGGCATCGGCGGTACGCTAGGCTTCCTCGCCGCGGTTATCGGCCTTGGGACCATTCTTGGCAAAATGATGGAAGTGTCCGGCGCGGCCGAACGTATCGGCCTGACGCTACAGCGCTGTCGCTGGCTTTCCGCTGACGTCATTATGGTACTGGTCGGGCTGATTTGCGGGATCACGCTGTTTGTTGAAGTCGGCGTAGTGCTGTTGATTCCTCTGGCCTTTTCAATTGCCAAAAAAACCAATACCTCGCTACTGAAGCTGGCGATTCCGTTATGTACAGCGCTGATGGCGGTACACTGCGTCGTGCCGCCGCATCCAGCCGCCCTGTTCGTGGCGAACAAGCTGGGCGCGGACATCGGCACCGTGATTGTCTACGGCTTACTGGTGGGCTTAATGGCCTCGCTGATCGGCGGTCCGCTGTATCTGAAATTCCTCGGTAACCGTCTGCCGTTTAAACCGGTTCCGGCTGAGTTTTCCGACCTCAAGGTGCGCGACGAAAGTAAGCTGCCATCGCTGGGCGCTACGCTGTTTACCGTACTGCTGCCGATTGGCCTGATGCTGGTAAAAACCGTCGCTGAGCTGAACATGGCGAAAGGCAGCACGGTTTATACGCTGTTGGAGTTTATTGGTAACCCGATCACCGCGATGTTTATTGCCGTTTTCGTGGCCTATTACATTCTCGGTCTGCGTCAGCACATTGGCATGGGTGCGCTGCTGACCCACACCGAAAACGGTTTTGGCTCCATTGCTAACATTTTGCTGATTATCGGCGCAGGCGGCGCATTCAACGCTATCCTCAAGAGCAGCGGACTGGCGGATACTCTCGCGCTGATCCTCTCGAACATGCATATGCACCCGATTCTGCTGGCATGGCTGGTGGCGTTAATCCTGCATGCTGCGGTGGGCTCTGCCACGGTGGCGATGATGGGTGCGACGGCAATCGTGGCCCCGATGCTGCCGCTCTACCCCAACGTTAGCCCGGAGATCATCGCCATTGCCATCGGTTCCGGCGCGATTGGCTGCACGATCGTCACCGATTCCCTCTTCTGGCTGGTGAAGCAGTACTGCGGCGCCACCCTAAATGAGACGTTCAAATATTATACGACCGCGACATTTATCGCGTCCGTTATTGCACTGGTTTGCACATTCCTGCTTTCCTTTATTATCTAAGCGCAAAGAGACTGACTATGGAAAACATTCAAACACTTATCGCCCAGCATCCTTTAGTGGAAGATCTGGTCGCTCTCAAGGAGACGACCTGGTTTAACCCTGGCACTACCTCTCTTGCGGAAGGTTTACCGTATGTTGGCCTGACAGAGCACGATGTTCAGGATGCCCACGCTCGTCTGACGCGCTTCGCGCCGTATCTGGCGCAGGCATTCCCGGAAACCGCAGCCACCGGCGGCATTATCGAATCCGAACTGGCCGCGATCCCAACGATGCAAAAGCGGCTGGAAAAAGAGTATGGGCAGCGCATCAACGGCGAAATTCTGCTGAAGAAAGACAGCCATCTACCGATTTCCGGCTCAATTAAAGCGCGTGGCGGTATTTATGAAGTGCTAACCCACGCGGAAAAACTGGCGCTGGAGGCTGGTCTGCTGACCACACAAGACGATTACAGCATTCTGCTTTCGCCTGAGTTTAAACAGTTCTTCAGTCAGTACAGCATCGCCGTAGGCTCCACTGGCAACCTTGGGATGTCGATCGGCATTATGAGCGCCCGTATCGGTTTTAAGGTGACGGTTCATATGTCTGCCGACGCTCGCGCATGGAAAAAAGCCAAACTGCGCAGCCACGGCGTGACGGTCGTGGAGTATGAAGAAGATTATGGCGTGGCGGTTGAGCAGGGCCGTAAGGCGGCACAATCCGAACCGAACTGTTTCTTTATCGATGATGAAAATTCCCGCACGTTGTTTTTAGGTTATGCGGTAGCCGGCGAGCGTCTGAAGGCGCAGTTCGCGCAGCAGGGGCGCGTGGTGGATGCCG
>NZ_SZWS01000010.1:65182-69671 GCF_005281245.1 Citrobacter sp. wls826 | reverse complement strand
CCATCCGCTATTTGTTTACCTGCCGTGCGGCGTCGGCGGTGGGCCTGGCGGGGTGGCGTTTGGCCTGAAGCTGGCATTCGGCGATAACGTGCACTGCTTCTTCGCAGAACCTACCCATTCACCGTGCATGCTGCTGGGGATTTATACCGGACTGCACGATACAATTTCTGTGCAGGACATTGGCATCGATAACCTGACAGCGGCAGATGGGCTGGCGGTGGGCCGCGCGTCCGGCTTTGTTGGCCGGGCAATGGAACGTCTGCTCGACGGTCTGTACACCCTGGACGATCAGACTATGTACGACATGCTGGGCTGGCTGGCGCAGGAAGAAGGCATTCGCCTTGAGCCGTCGGCGCTGGCCGGGATGGCCGGTCCGCAGCACGTTTGCGCTTCTGCTGACTATCAGCAAATGCACGGCTTCAGCGCGGAGCAGCTCAATAACGCCACCCACCTGGTGTGGGCGACCGGCGGCGGCATGGTGCCGGAAGCCGAAATGGCGCAGTATCTGACCAAAGGACGTTAAACGCCGCTGAACTTAACGCAGCATCGCCATCAGTTCCATCGGTGAGCGATGTTGCTTCAGAAGGTCACGCATCACGCGCATATGCGGCGCGGTATGATTGAAGAAAGCGCTGTATCCGCCGCAAATCGCACTCTTTCCACTGCTGTCGCGATGCTTTGGGCAATCACCATGGCAAAAGCGTAATAGCGAACACGCCTGGCATTCCGCGCTCAGCGTGGTTCTCTTGGACTGACCAAACGCCGCTGCCCACGGGCTGGCGTTGAGCTCACTCAACGACGTGCGATGAATATTACCCAGGCGAAAATCAGGGTGAACATAGTGATCGCACTGATACAAATCGCCATTCGCTTCCAGAGCAAAAGCATGTCCGCAGGTGGAGCTTAGCGAACACATCTGCGCCGGGTGTCCGCACCATACGCCCAGAGTTGAATCAAATAACTGGACGAATACGCGGCCAATATCTTCTCTGACCCAGATATCAAAGACGGAATTCAGGAAGGTTCCCCACGCCTGAGGCGGGACGGATTCGGCGGTAAGCTCGCCGTCTTCATCATATTCAACCAGCGGAATGAACTGCAAAAAAGGCGTGCCAAGCTGGCGAAGGTAGCGATACATCAACTCAGGTTGCTGGCTGTTCAGAGAATTAACCACTACCAGCAGATTGAACTCCACCTGATGCTTACGGAGCCTGGCAATGGCGTCCACCACCTTATGGTGAGTCGGTTTTCCGCTGCGGTTAACACGATAAGCATCGTGCAACTCGGCGGGGCCATCCAACGAAATCCCCACCAGCCAGCCGTTATCGTGCAAAAACTGACACCATTCGTCGTTGAGCAAAATCCCGTTGGTCTGGAACGCGTTATGGATTTTCTTCCCTTCCCCGTACTGTTTTTGCAACGTCACTACGCGGCGAAAAAAGTCGATGCCACAGAGGGTTGGCTCTCCGCCCTGCCAGGCGAACATTACGTCAGCCCCCGGCTGTGCGGTGATATGCTGACGAATAAACGTCTCTAAGGTGGCGTCATCCATTTCGGGTTGAGTGGGTTTATCGATGTAAAAACAGTAACGACAATCCAGGTTACAACGAGAGCTGGCTGGTTTGGCCATGACCTGACATCCTGTCATGCTAAATTCCCGATAAACGCAATAAGTTGGCGGACATGCGTTACAGCAAACAGTATTGCGAGGGATAACACCGCGAGGGAGATCATAAATTTGTCACGCACCGCGCGAGATTCAGAAAAATCGCTATGCGTAACATCCATCAGATTACGGCTGCGGGTATAGCGCCACAGAACGATCGCCACCATCGCCAGCACCACAATTGAAACCCAAAACAGGAAGCCCGCCTGATGCCAGTTGTGCTTCAGCGCCAACGCCATTAGCGCTCCATAACCCAGAAGCGTACGAAACCAGGCCAGCGATGTTCGCTCCGGTTGTAACCCCGGATCGGCGATACGTCGCGACTTACGGCTATCCGGCATACAGCACCAGTCCCATGACAATCACCGCGACAATAAACAAAATCAGACTGATGATTAACAGGCTATGGGTATAGGGCAAATCCTCTTTCAGGCGCATCGCCCTCTCATTACGCAGCCAGCGCAGGTAGCCATAAATCGCCAGACCACCGGCAAACAGGCATAGCAACAGCGCTAAAAGCTCACGAATTACCGGCGTGGCAAAATCCGGAGCCAGTTGGTCGAGACCAACCCCCGCCGCCAGAAATCCCAGCGCGGTACGGATCCACGCCAGAAAGGTACGCTCATTTGCCAGTGAGAAGCGGTAATCCGGGGCTTCTCCAAGGCGGGAAATTTTCATTCAAACTCCTCTGGCTGTCATTGCCGGATGGCGGCTAATGCCTTATCCGGCCGACAGGTAAGTGCAAATATGAGTATCTGCGCCAATTGGCATTGTAGTCAGAACTTCTGCTTTTTCTCCTCAACTTTTACGCCCTGGGTTGGTAAACCGGTGTCGTAATCGCGTACCACGGGAGAATAGCCGTCTTGCGGGCGCGGGCGAAAAGCGCCCATCCAGCGCGGTACGGCGTCAGGACGCCAGGGACGCAAACTCCACTGATAGGTGCGGAATGGATCGCGGATTTTATCCATATAGTCCAGCAGCGCGTCGTGCATCTGGCAGCGAACATCGGCTAATTGCGGAGAATCTATCTGGTTGTGTAGCTCATCGGGATCGTTTCGTCTGTCGTAAAGCTCATCACTGGTAAACAGGTTCAGCACCAGCTTCCAGTCATCCGTCACCCAGCAACGTACCGGTATAAATCCGCCAAAACTGTCATGTTCAATCTCATAACGATTGAACTCCACCATCACACCGCGTGGTTTTTCAACGGTAAGGATGTTTTCACCCGGCAGGATTTGTGGCTTCTCAATACCCGCCAGCGCCATCATCGTCGGCAGCAGATCGATATGGCTTACCGGCGTGTCTACCTGCATGGATTCTCCCTGAGGCGAGCGCATAATCAGCGGAATTCGCGTGATGTCGTCATACATCGCTGCCCCCTTACTGATGAGCTTATGCGCCCCCATCATCTCGCCATGATCGGAGGTGTAAATGACCCAGGTGTTGTCCCGCTGCATGGGCGTTAAGCTATTAATAACCCGGCCAATCTGGTCATCGACAAAGTCGTTGCAGGCAAAATAGAGCGGATGGTGATAGCGCCCATCATCACCTACCGGCGAAGGCATCGCTTCAGACCAAAGACGATGATGTTCAGGTTTGTTACTCAAAGAGTCGTGCGCCTTCATCCCCAGGTCATAATAAAAATCCTGATATTTCTGCAGATACTCCACGGGACAGGTAAACGGGTGATGCGGCTCGTCGTAGGAAACTACCATCAGGAAGGGTTCTTCATCACGTGCAGGGTGGCGGAGGAAATCAATCGCCCGGTTACTGATGCGGTGCGCCCAGGTAAAGGTTTCATTGATATTGTTATCCAGCAAATCCTCCACGCTGTTCAGACCGTTACGCCACAAACCGATCTCTTTGTCCGTCAGTTCCGCGAGGTAATTTGCCCCGTCATACCAGTAGTCAGCATCCCATTCGGGCGGGCACTCGCCGGTACCAAAGTAATCGTGCCCGTCGAGATGCCACTTGCCGATGTAGCAGGTGTGATAGCCCGCATCCTTAAAATAGCGTCCCATGGTGGAGATATTTTTCCCCGGCGCGACGTTATTGGTCCACGGGCCGGACTGGTTGGCATAAATCCCGGTAAACAGCCCAGCGCGGGCCGGAGTGCACACCGGTGAGCAGGTATAAGCAGAATTGAAGCGAATACCTTCCGCCGCCAGGCTATCAATGTTATTGGTATTCAGCGACTTACCACTATAACAGCCGACCATATTGGTCGCCTGAGTATCAGTCATAATGAACAGGAAATTAGGGCGGGTCATGCTTTATCCTTAGCGTCAGAGACAGAAAGTGCAGTGGCCAAACGACGCGTATGCCAGGTGCTGTAAATTAAATACATCATCACTGCCGCCGTAATTGAGTAGCAGAGAATCGTCAGCCATTGGGTGTTGTACCCTCCAAACTGCGCCAGTCCAGCATAGACGCCGAGCATCGCGGTCAGGATACCGACAGAGGCAAGTTTGGCGTTTTTCCACGGCTTCATGTCTACCGCAAAAGCATCATGGAATTTAAACGGCGTCGCACGCGGCTTGATAATGCCGATAACCAGCATCACCACCACGTTGATGCAGAAGGTACAGGCCAGTACGTAAAGGAAGTGAAAGTCGAACTTCACCAGATAATTAATGGTGATGTAGCTGACGATACCGAGTCCCATAGCGACTTTCGCTGCCAGCGCAGGAATGCGCGGGAAAAAGAATCCCATGATGATGATGGTCACCAACGGCACGTTATAAATACCGTTGAGCTGTTTCATCCAGCTGTAGAGTCCTTCCGGTGCATTAGCGATCCACGGTGCTACCAGCACGGAAATTA
>NZ_SZWS01000010.1:63238-65125 GCF_005281245.1 Citrobacter sp. wls826 | reverse complement strand
TTACGCCCAACCCGAACCAGCTGTTCCGGTTGGGCGTGTTGATTAATAATCCGCCGATATATTCCCATGCTAAATAAGGTACTGGCGCTGTTTAAAAATCCATTGAATGTACTGATTACCGCGCCGAATAAAACGGCACCGAAAAACCCCACCAAAGGGACAGGAAGCACGTTATTTACCAGTGTCGGATATGCCATATCCGCCTTTGGCAGATCCTGGTATAGATGAAAAGCAATTAAACCTGGTAATACCAGCACCAGTGGATCGAGCATTTTCAATACCGCTGTGAGCAATGCTCCTTTCTGCCCTTCGGCGAGGCTTTTGGAAGCCAGCGTACGTTGTACGATGCCCTGATTAGTACACCAGTAGAAGGTATTCACCAGAATCAAACCGGTAAAGGCTGCACCTATCGGCAGCGGATCGTTCGCTCCACCAATTGAGTTTAATTTCTCCGCATGTACGGTGGTCAGTTGCTCAACACCTTGTAAAAAACTGCCTTTTCCCATCGCAATCAGGCCGAACACGGGGACCATCAATCCACCAATCACCAGCCCTATACCATTGATAGAATCGGCCACCGCCATCGCACGTAAACCGCCGATCACCGCATAAATAATCCCGGCAAGGCCCAGCAAAATAACCAGTAACCAGATTGCTGCGCCCTGAGAAATATTCAGCGATTCACCGATGTGAAAAAGGCTATTCAGCGCCAGCGCCCCTGAATAAAGCACAATCGGCAGGAAGCAGACGCCAGTGGCAATAAGAAAGCAAAAATCGATAATGATTCGCGTGGTTTTATCGTAACGCTCTTCCAGAAAATCTGGGATCGTAGCGATACCACGTTGCAGATAGCGAGGTAGAAAAATCAGCGCCAGAAAGATAAGCGTCACCGCAGAGGTGACTTCCCAACCCATAACCGACATTCCGCTTTTGTAAGCCTGACCAGACAGACCAACCAACTGTTCGGTTGAAAGGTTAGTTAACATCAATGACGCGGCAATCACCGGCGCTTTCAATGAACGCCCGGCAAGAAAATACCCTTGTTGCGATCCGGTATCCGTTTTACGTACCTTCCACCAGGTGATTAGCGCCACCAGCAGCGTAAAGCCCACAAAGCTCAGAATTTGTAGCGTATTCATCTCATAGCCCTTATTTTTCATTATGTCCCGGCAGCTGTAGGGGGAATGCAAGGTAATGTGCGCCGGGTCAGGCAGTCAGATTTCTTAAAATAAAAACGTCATATCCCTGAACAGATTTTTTCTGTTAAGTTCAGGTTGTGGGCATAATTCTCCGGTGGGAAATTAAAATGAATGGAAAGATGCAAAGTTCGCATGTAAAAAACGAAACTACGTACAATATTCCCCTGTTGATTCATGAAAGTGTGATCTCCAGCGGGATTTCATTGATCTCGCTGTGGCACACCTATGCCGACGAACATTATCGGGTTATTTGGCCACGTGATAAGAAAAAACCGCTGATTGCTAATTCATGGGTTGCGGTCTACACCGTCCAGGGCTGTGGAAAAATCCTTCTTAAAGGCGGTGAACAAATCACGCTTACCGGAAACTGTATAATCTTTTTAAAACCAACCGATATACAGTCTTATCACTGTGAAGGGTTGGTATGGGAACAATACTGGATGGAATTCACACCAACCAGCGTAATGGATATTCCGCTACGACAACAAAGCATTATTTATAATGGTGATATTTATAATCATGAGCTGACCGAAGTTTCGCGATTAATTACATCCCCAGACTCAATAAAAAATAATCTGGCAGTCGCCTTTCTCACAAAAATAATTTATCAATGGATTTGTCTTATTTACGCCGAAGGTAAAAAAGACCCACAGCGAATACAGATTGAAAAACTGATTGCCACTCTACA
>NZ_SZWS01000010.1:56607-63187 GCF_005281245.1 Citrobacter sp. wls826 | reverse complement strand
AAAAACGGTGGAGCGTGGCGGATATGGCAGCCACTATCCCCTGTAGCGAAGCCTGGCTACGTCGTCTTTTTTTACGCTATACCGGAAAAACACCGAAAGAATACTATCTGGATGCGCGGCTGGAACTGGCGTTATCGCTGTTAAAGCAGGAGGGAAATACGGTCGGGCAGGTCGCTGATATACTTAACTTCTTTGACTCGTTTCATTTCAGCAAGGCGTTTAAACACAAATTTGGCTATGCGCCGTCGGCGGTATTGAAACATGCGGACCGGCACCCAGAGGATGCCGGTCAACTGGGTTAGCGCAGTTCCGGCCAGTACTCTTTGTTAGCGTCGATCAAATCATCCAGAATCGCTTTAGCTACAGACGCACTCGGCACGGTTTTCGACAGGGTGATAGCCTGCCACAAACGCTGGTAAGAGCGGTGCTCCCAGGCATCGACCACCAACTTCTCAACCGCCACCTGCTGGCTCATCAACCCTTTCTGGAACTGCGGGATATCCCCCACCGTCAGCGGCTCCGGGCCGTTATGCCCCACCAGGCATGGGATCTCGACCATCGCTTCATCATCAAAGTTATGAATCGCACCATTATTTGGCACAATCAGCAGCATCCGCTCCTGAGTGTTAAAGGCGATGGCCGCCGCCAGATCGACAATGTAGGAAGCATGTTCGTCAATCTCCAGTTCACCGGCCGCAGAATGGCCTGCCTCAATAATGGCCCGGCAGGAACCGAACACCTGTTTTTCGCGGTGATCCATAACCTCGTTGGCACGGGTACGCTGCGGATTGGAGTGCTGGACCACGTAATCCGGGAACAGATAGTATTTCAGGTAGGTATTTGGCATGGTGTCCGGATCCAGCGCCTGCACATCCTTCGCCTTAGCGAAGGTATCGTTCCAGCTCGCCTCCGTATGCGGGTCGTTCGATGGCGGCACATAACCATGCTTCGCCACGTATTCACGCAGCTTCGGCATCAAATCGTTACCCTGGAGATCTTCAATTGATGTCCACCAGCCAAAGTGGTTCAGCCCGTAGTAGCGCACGCGCATCTGTTTACGATCTTTAAGGCCGACGATCTGCGCCATCCGTCCTTCAATACCGATGGGCATATCGCAAATATTGAGGATTTTCGCATTTGGACGCAGTCTACGCGTGGCTTCAGCCACAATTGCCGCCGGGTTAGAGTAGTTAAGCATCCAGGCGTTTGGTGAATATTTTTCCATATAATCCACCAGTTCCAGCACACCGCCAATAGATCGCATGCCGTAGGCAATCCCGCCCGGCCCACAGGTTTCCTGGCCTAACACCCCGTGACGTAATGGGATTTTCTCGTCTTGTTCACGCATTGGGTATTTACCCACGCGGATATGTGCCATCACAAAATCAACATCGGTAAACGCAGTTTTGGGATCGGTGGTGTAACTAAACTCTATCTCCGGCGCCTGCTCTTTGAGGATGATTTTACACGCCTCGGCAATCACCTCCTGACGCGCGCCATCGTTGTCATAAAATTTCAGCGCACGAAGCGGGAAACGGTCCTGATTTGCCAGCAACATCAACACGATGCCCGGCGTAAAGGTACTACCACCACCTGCGATAACCACTGAGAATTTTTTCATGATACTGCCTCCGTCATGGGGATCTGTTCGTTTGATAAAGTAGATTTCATTAGCGTTTCGAGCTGGTCGCGTACCTGAGGGACGTGTAAACCAACAATGACCTGAATACCATTGCCGCGACGCACAACACCGTGTGCACCCAGCGCTTTGAAGACGTCATCGCTTTGCGTTTTCGCCATGTCGTGAAGCGCAATCCGCAGGCGAGTGGCGCAGTTATTAATACTTCCGATATTGCCTGCGCCGCCTAACGCTTGCAGAAAACCGGCCGCCTGTCCCAGTTTGGTGTCTGGCGTAGCGGCGGTGGTTTGCCCACGCGCGGCTTTATAGTCAGCTTTGGTGTAGAGTTTGATTTCGCTGTCTTCCCGGCCCGGCGTTTTCAGGTTGAAGCGCAGGATCAGCGCGCGGAAGATGGTGAAATAGATCGCGGTAAAGGCCAGGCCAATCGCTATCTGGGTGAACATCATTCCGGCATGGTTGTGGAACATTGGGATCCAGTTTTGCGGTAAGAACTGGTCAAGCAGGCCGCCACCCATATTGCCTACCACGCCGCAGAGATACATTACCGTCGCCATGGAGGCCGCCAGCACGGCGTGTACCGCAAACAGCAAGGGTGAGATAAACAGGAAGGTGAACTCCAGCGGTTCGGTAATCCCAACCAACACAGCCGTTAGCGTAGCGGGGATCAATAATCCCGCCACCTTCACCCGGTTTTCCGGAGAGGCAGTGAAGTAAAGCGCCAGAGCAATACCTAATGAACCAAAGATTTTCGAATTGCCGTGCAGAGCAAAACCCCCTTCCGGGAACAGCGTTTTCAGCGACTCTGTGCTTTGGCTGAATTCCTGCAAGTGCTGCGCCCAGTAGACCTGGATGCCGCCTTCCACCGCCGCAGGGCCGAAGATAAATGGACCATAGACGAAGTGATGCAGCCCGGTCGGAATCAAAATACGCTCAAGGAAGGTATAAACCCATACCCCCAGCGCACCCGCAGAACGCAGAAAAGCTTGCAGAGATTCAATCCCCATCTGCACCTTTGGCCAACCCAGCAGCGTCAGCCAGGCACAGGGAATCATCACCAGGAAAGCGATGATCACCACAAACGATGTTCCCTGAAAAATACCGAGAAATACTGGCAAGGGTTTGTCGAAATAACGGTTATGCAAGGCAGTAACAATACCGGAAATGACAATGGCGCCGATAATGCTGGTATCAAGTGTTTTAATCCCGGCCATCATCGTTAAGCCGCTACCTGCCGTCGGGTCTGCGCTAAAATCCACGCCGAAGAAATCTCCCCAGGTCATGCCCATGGCATTGATGAAGTAATTCCACGTAAGAAAGCTGACCAGTACCGCCAGACAAGCGCGCCCCTGAGCCTGTTTCGCCAGACCGATCGGCAGACCAACGGCGAAAATCAGCGGCATATTGCGAAATACCGTCCAGCCACCTTCTTCGATGATATGAACGATTTGTGCGAACAAACTGTTGGGATCGGTAAGCGCTTCACCCACAAACAGCGGGTTGCGCAGCATAATAGCGATACCGACGACGATACCGGCAAAGGGAAACAGCAGCACCGGGGTGAACATCGCGCCGCCAAAGCGTTGTATTTGACTGAGCATTTTCACATCCTCATATAACAACCAGTAGGGGAGAGGCCTTTTTTGTAGTGATTGCTGGCCTGATACGAGAATAGAAAGTTGCGATCCTTCAGACATGGCATGCCGCTGCGATTCGTGATCGCTTTCATGGTTTTAATTTCGGCAATGAGGTCTACTTTTTACGTAAAAGTTAGACATCAAAAGGTTTATGGTGCAGTAATTAAAAGAAAAAAGAGGTCTGGTAGTGATCTACAAATCAATTGCGGAACGACTACGAATTCGCCTGAATTCGTCTGATTACAACATCGGTAGCCCGTTGCCTGGTGAAAAAAAGCTTGCCCAAGAGTTCGCGGTTTCACGAATGACGATCCGTAAAGCAATTGATATGTTGATTGGCTGGGGATTGGTCGTACGCCGTCATGGGAGTGGAACTTATGTGGCGCGCAAAGATGTCCATCATGAAACCACAAACCTTACCGGACTGGCGGAAGTACTGAAGCGACAAGGGAAAGAGGTCACCAGTGAAGTACTGGTATTTGAAGTGATGCCCGCACCACCAGCAATTGCCAGCCAACTGCGTATCCAGATTAATGAACGCATCTACTTCTCACGTCGCGTTCGCTATGTGGACGGCAAGCCGCTGATGCTTGAAGACAGCTACATGCCGGTAAAATTATTCCGTAATTTATCGCTGGCGCATCTGGAAGGGTCAAAATTCGATTACATCGAGAAAGAGTGCGGAATAACTATCAGCGGCAACTATGAAAGTCTGACTCCCGTTCTTGCCGATAAGCAGCTTTCCGCGCAGATGAACGTACCTGAACAGACGCCATTGCTGCGGATTACCTCACTGTCCTACAGCGATAGCGGGGAGTTTTTGAATTATTCGGTGATGTTCAGAAACGCCAGCGAGTACCAGGTGGACTACCACTTACGGCGCGTCCACCCAGACTCAGCCTGACTAACCCATCCCCCAAAAAATCACCGCCAGCAGTTGCGGCGTGATAATTCGCAGGAACATCACCAGCGGATAAACGGTCGCATACGACAGCGCCGCTGCCCCGCTGGTGGCATGCAGGTTGTTAGCAAATGCCAGTGCAGGCGGATCGGTCATTGAGCCAGCCAGCATTCCGCACAGCGTGAGGTAGTTCATTTTGACGAAAATCCTCGCCAGCAGCCCCACGGTAATCAGCGGAATCGCGGTGATGAAAATACCGTAACCCACCCAGCTCAGGCCATCCCCCTGCGTCAGGGTATGAACAAAATCACCGCCTGACTTCAGACCAACCACTGCGAGAAACAGCACGATACCCAACTCTCGCAGCGCCAGGTTAGCGCTGGGGGGCATAAACCAATACAGCTTACCGATGCTGCCAATACGCCCCAGGATCAACGCCATAATCAGCGGCCCACCGGCCAACCCCAGTTTAAGCGCCACCGGGAACCCAGGAATGAACAGCGGGATTGAACCCAGCAGAACACCCAGCCCGATCCCGATAAATACCGGCAGCATCTGCACCTGCTGCAGTTTTTGCTGGGCGTTACCCACCACATTGGCAACAGCATCAATCGAGGAAGGTCGACCGACCAGATTGAGGATGTCGCCAAACTGCAGACTGGCGTCGCTGCTGGCTACCAGCTCAACCCCCGCACGGTTCAGACGGGAGATAACCACGTCGTAACGTTCTTTGAAATGCAGGTCGCGGATTCGTTTCCCCAGCACCTGTTCGTTGGTCACCACCACGCGCTCAACGCGTAAATCGGTGCCTCGCGTCGACAGCGATGTGTCCACCTCCTGCCCAATCACCACCTGCGCATTGTGCAGATCAGCAGGCTGACCAACCAGGTGTAGCAGGTCGCCCATCTGAATAATCGTCCCCGGCGACGGCACCATCAATGTTTCTTCACGTTTTAAACGTGAGCAGATGATTTTGTCGCTGTTCAGGATTGGGACATCCTGAATCGCCATATTGTTGAGGTTCGGGTTTTCCACACGGATATTCATCGTCTGAATCAGCGCGTGTCCGTTGGTCAGCGTGGATTCATGCTGATGGGCTTCGGCATCGACGTTAACGCGAAAAATAAGGCGCATCAGCCACATAGTGAGCAAAATACCGCAGATACCAAAAGGATAAGCCATGGCATAGCTCATCCCCATCTGATCCACCACATCAACAGGAGTACCCAGATCGCGCAGAATCTGCTGCCCCGCGCCTAATGCCGGAGTATTGGTGACCGCACCGGAAAAAATGCCCAGCACCACGGGAAGGGGAATGGCAAAAATCTTATGCAGGATCGCGGTGACCAGGCCACCCATGATAACAATCAGCACGGCAAACAGATTCAGCCGTAGGCCCGAAACGCGCAGTGACGCAAAAAAGCCCGGCCCCACCTGAATACCGATGGTGTAGACGAAAAGAATCAGGCCAAATTCCTGAATAAAATGCAGCATGTCGCCGCTCAGGGTCATCCCTGCCTGATCGACAAAATGCCCGACAATAATACCGCCGAACAGCACGCCTCCGATGCCAAAACCAACACCACGTATTTTTATGTTGCCGATCCATAATCCGACAACTGCCACCATTGCCAGAACGCTGACCGTCAATGCTATATCACTCATTTTCCTGTTCCCTGTGAATAACATTTTATTTAACGAAGATTATGACTGAACCGTTCAGGCATGAATGCAGAGTGGCGCACATTATCATGCTACAGAGCGCCCAGGAGCGCTTAAGAAGGGCGTTCTTTACTGTTTTTCTTCACGTCGATTTGAAATTGCTGAATGCTTTTTTCTGGCAATGGCAGCGCTTCCGGCATCCTGCCCTCCCAGATAATAGTTTCATGTGGGCTGACGCACAAAAAAGCCCCGTCATTTCTGGCGGGGCAAATGCATGGAGCTATTTAACTGTCTAATGCGGGACGTTCGCTGATGGCGATACGTTGTGGAGCGATGGTTTCAGGTTCATTCCGGGTCAAATCGATATGCAGCAAGCCGTTAGTGAAGCTTGCGCCGGAGACTTCCATATTTTCAGCCAGCGTAAAGCTCAGGCTGAACGGCTGAGTGACCAGCCCCTGATGCAACCATTTGGTCTCTTTTTCCGGCTGCTGCGGCGTACCTTTCACGGTCAGGCGTGTGCCTTCCAGTTGAATATCCAGATCTTCCTGGCGGAAACCGGCTAACGCAAGGGTAATGCGGTAGTGGTTATCATCGCTCTTTTCGATGTTATAAGGCGGGAAGCTCTGGCTTTCGCCCGTGTTTTGCAAGGCATTGGCCAGTTTGTCAAAACCGATCCATTGACGCAGCAGTGGGGATAAATCGTAGTTACGCATAATAATCTCCTTCTAAGAAGCGAGTAAGTAC
>NZ_SZWS01000010.1:50967-56531 GCF_005281245.1 Citrobacter sp. wls826 | reverse complement strand
GGGCCGCCTGAAGCGGCCCACAGAATTAGTTGATTTCGATGCGGCGCGGCTTATTCGCCTCGGGAATCACGCGTTCGAGATCGATATACAGCAGACCATTCACCAGGTTCGCGCCGCGAACATGAATGTTCTCCGCTAACTGGAACTTACGTTCGAAGTTGCGCTCGGCAATCCCCTGATACAGGTAAGTACGTTCTTTTTGATCGTCCGCATGGGCGCCTTTCACCACCAGCAGATTGTCCTGGGCAGTAATTTCCAGTTCGCTTTCAGCAAAACCAGCAACGGCAATCGCAATTCGGTAATGGTTTTCGTCTACCAGCTCAACGTTATACGGAGGGTAGCCGCCATTGCTCTGGCCCTGATTGTTTTCCAGCAGGTTAAACAGGCGATCAAAACCAATAGCAGAACGGTACAGCGGGGATAAATCAAAGTTACGCATAATCAATAGCTCCTGAAATCAGCGAGAATAATAGACCTTCCATCATGGACAGGTCAGGTAGCCAGGACACCCATCAGGCATGCCCTTCATTTGTCTACACTCTAAAAATGGGTCTTAATACAAACTTTTCAAGCGTATTCATCTGACTTTTTTTGCAGTTTGTTGTCTATTGCATACACTGGTGTGAGCAGTTGTTATCGTTAAATCGCGATAGCCGCCACAGTGTGACGAAATGGTGATGTTATTTTCGCAACGGATCGCTTTAACTCACCATGCAAACACAATAAATACAGATGAAAAAAATGATGATAAAAAAAATGTTGGTAACACTGACAATGTGCAGCGGGATGGCGTTTGTGAGCGGCTGTTCCAGCATTATGTCGCATACCGGAGGCAAAGAAGGGACGTATCCTGGCACGCGCGCCAGCGCCACAATGATTAGCGAAAGTGATACAAACTGGGGAACCAAGTCACTGGCGATTCTGGATATGCCGTTTACCGCAGTACTGGATACAGTATTACTTCCGTGGGATCTCTTTCGCAAAGATAACTCGGTGAGATCCCGTGTAGAAAAAAGCGAGGAGAGAACGCAGGCCACGAACGCCGTTATCCCTCCGGCTGAAATGCCTGCTCCTTAAGTTAACGCCCTGTCTCTGTTACCCACAGCTGGCGGAAACCCTCGACGTCTTCCATCCACGCAACCTGTCGACCATCAGGAGAGAAGATGATCGCATCGCCCGATGGTGGGTTGCCGTGACGGTCCGTTAGAAAATCAACCTCTCCCGTCTGAGCATCACAACAAGCAATTTTGTTATCCAGTACAAACCCCAGCCATTTCCCTGAAGGATGCCAGTTGAATGCTGACTGAATATCCGTGGCGCAGCGGGTAAGCTGACGCGGTTCCCCTCCTTGTGGGGAAATCAGCCACAGTTGCACAATGCCGACGTCATCACGCATTAAAAACGCAATATCAGATGCCTTTGGATTACTGCGCACCCAATGGCGCGGCTGATTTACCAGACCGGGAAAGGCGCGCGCATGAGTAAACGTCAGGCGGCGTTGATTAATACCGAATGGCGGCGCAGGCATTGTCGCCTCAGTGCCCTCCAGCGGAGCGTCGCCCGGCTGTTTCCAGCCGCTTTCATCCTGTGGTAAATCAACAATAAATAACTCCGGCACTTTCTCGCCCGTGACTGATAACGTATCACCGATAAACGCCAGTTTGTTTTCCCCTACCCAGCCCTCTTCATAGGCGCGGTTAATCTCATCGCTACCCGGTTTAGGCGTGGGTGTCGTCTGGGTTACCAGCACGCACCAATGGCTCCCGCTGTACTCACGGGGATGCTGCGCGGAGACCGTCACCGGACCATAGGGCGCAGCCACACCGACATTGCGTAGATCCAGCGCCGGTGAGCGCTCATGCAACACATGGTCGTTATAGGTGAAACTGACAAACTCGCCGCTCGGGCTAAATACATGCACATGGCTACCACCGCGCAGCGCACCCGGCGTATATGGGGCGGTAATATCCATCGCATCCAGATTCTCCACTTTTGCCTGCGTAGCTATCACCCCACGCCGATGATGGAAGTCGTAATGCCATGTTTCATCAGGATTTTCAGGCCCATGAATAAACACATATTTTTCCAACTTTGGATGAACGGTCACTACGCCAACGTGCGATCCCTGCATGGCCCGATAAATCACCTCCAGCTCGCCAGTATGAATATTGACACGCTCAATTGTGTCGCCGGTAAAAGAGGCACCGGAAGGGCGCACATCAAAGACCAGCCACTGGCTGTCCGGTGTCCAGGTATTGATATTGGTAAGCTGATGATTACGCGGCGTAAAGGTGATTTGCTTCATGGAATGCCCTGATACAAGACGATTTCAGCAATCATACTTCACAAGCACTTCACTTTCAGGCTTTAGCGTATCGCCATCTTCATTTTTGCGGACAGAAAGATGGAACATTTTGACGTAGCCATTATCGGGTTAGGCCCGGCAGGCGCAGCGCTGGCGCGGCAGTTGAGTGGAAAAATGCGCGTGATCGCGTTGGATAAAAAACACCAGTGTGGCAACGAAGGTTTCACCAAACCCTGCGGCGGTCTGTTAGCCCCGGATGCCCAGCGTTCGTTTATCCGCGACGGGATAACCTTACCCGTTGATGTCATCGCTAACCCACAAATATTTAGCGTTAAAACGGTTGATGTTGCAGCCTCTTTGACGCGTAACTATCAGCGTAGCTACATTAATATCAACCGCCATGCTTTTGATTTATGGCTTAAATCTCTCATTCCTGATGATGTACAGGTGTACCACGACAGCCTGTGTCGGAAAATCTGGCGCGAGGGCGATAAATGGCATGTTATCTTCCGCGCCGACGGTTGGGAGCAGCAGATCACCGCGCGTTATCTGGTGGGAGCCGACGGCGCGAACTCACTGGTACGCCGTCATCTCTATCCCCGGCACCAGATCCGTAAATATGTTGCTATTCAACAATGGTTTGCGGAAAAGCATCCCGTCCCGTTCTATTCCTGCATTTTTGATAACGACGCAACCGACTGTTATTCCTGGAGTATCAGCAAAGATGGCTATTTTATCTTTGGCGGTGCCTACCCGATGAAGGACGGTCAGGCGCGCTTTGACGCGCTGAAAGCGAAGATGGAAGCGTTCCAATTTCAGTTCGGAAAACCGGTGAAAAGTGAAAAATGTACGGTGCTGTTTCCTTCACGCTGGAAAGACTTCGTCTGTGGCAAGGACAACGCATTTTTGATTGGCGAAGCGGCCGGTTTTATCAGCGCCAGCTCACTGGAGGGGATTAGCTATGCGCTGGACAGCGCGGAGGCGCTCAAATCTGTATTGTTGCGGGATGCACCAGATATGAATCACGCTTACCGCAAAGCCACCCGCAAGTTACGTCTCAAACTGTTTGGCAAAATCCTGAAAAGTCGGGCCCTGACGTCGGCGTTTTCCCGCAAATGGATAATGCGCAGCGGCGTGGCGCATATTCCTCAAGGTGACCACTCAGTATCACAACTAATTGCTGAAACAGGGCAAATGCGCCAAGGCATTTGCCCATAACATCTTATTTCAGCGCAAACTTCTCAATGGCATATGCGACGCCATCTTCAAGGTTAGATTTCGTCACAAAGTTGGCGATTTCTTTGACTGACCCAATAGCGTTGTCCATGGCAACGCCCACGCCTGCGTATTCAATCATCGCGATGTCGTTTTCCTGATCGCCAATCGCCATCACCTCTTCGGCTTTTATACCCAACGCATCGGCCAGCGATTTCACGCCAGTCCCTTTATTGACGCGTTTATCGAGGATTTCGAGGAAATACGGTGCACTTTTCAGCACGGTGTACTTCTCTTTTACTTCCGCAGGTATGCGCGAGATAGCTTTATCGAGGATCTCCGGCTCGTCAATCATCATCACTTTCAGGAACTGGGTTGCGGGATCCATTTTCTCGGCTTCACAGAACACCAGCGGAATCGTCGCAACAAACGATTCATGTACCGTGTAGTAACTGATATCACGGTTCGCGGTATACAGGGTGTTGCGATCGAGAGCGTGGAAATGCGAGCCAACGTCCCGGGAGAGCTGCTCCAGATAACGATAATCATCATAGCTCAACGCGGTTTGCGCGACAGTACTGCCATCCCCTGCTTTCTGCACTAGCGCGCCATTGTAGGTAATACAGTAGTCACCGGGTTCTTCCATATGCAATTCTTTCAGATAGCTGTGGACGCCGGCATACGGGCGCCCCGTGGTCAGCACCACATTTACGCCACGCGCGCGCGCTGCGGCAATCGCCGTTTTGACCGCGGGTGAAATGGTGTGATCGGGCAGCAGAAGTGTGCCATCCATGTCGATAGCAATAAGTTTGATAGCCATGAGTTCCCCGGATTAAATGAGTCCGTCCTCATGCTAACGCGATTCCGCTCAAAAAACAGCTACGAAAAGGGGGATAGAAAGGGGAATCGAGATTCCCCTTTTGCAGGACGGTTGTAGACCTGGGTGCAAGTTAGATATCGATGTTCGCCGCTTTCAGGGCGTTTTCTTCGATAAACGCGCGACGCGGTTCAACGGCATCGCCCATCAGCGTAGTGAACAGCTGGTCGGCGGCAATCGCATCCTTCACGGTAACGCGCAGCATACGACGGCTTTCCGGATCCATGGTGGTTTCCCACAGCTGATCCGGGTTCATCTCGCCCAGACCTTTATAACGCTGGATAGCGAGGCCGCGACGTGACTCTTTCTGCAGCCATTCCAGCGCCTGCTCAAAGCTGGCAACCGGCTGGCGGCGCTCGCCACGTTCGATAAACGCATCGTCTTCGATCAGCCCGCGCAGCTTCTCACCGAGCGTACAAATACGACGGTATTCGCCACCGGTCACAAACTCGTGATCCAGAATATAGTCGGTATCCACACCGTGAGTACGGACGCGCACAATCGGCTCAAACAGGTTCTGCTCTGCGTTGTGGTGGATATCAAACTTCCACAGGCTGCCGTGCTGTTCTTTTTCGTTCAGCTCGGTAATCAACGAATTAACCCAGCGGGTAACGGTCTGCTCGTTCGCCAAATCAGCTTCCGGCAGCGTCGGTTGATAAACCAGTTCTTTCAGCAGCGCTTTCGGGAAACGACGTTCCATACGGCCAATCATTTTCTGCGTCGCGTTGTATTCAGAAACCAGTTTTTCTAACGACTCACCTGAAAGAGCAGGTGCGCTGGCATTAGTGTGTAGCGTTGCGCCATCCAGAGCGATAGAAATTTGGTACTGATCCATCGCTTCGTCATCTTTAATGTACTGTTCCTGCTTACCTTTTTTCACTTTGTACAGCGGTGGCTGTGCAATGTAAACGTGGCCGCGTTCCACGATTTCCGGCATCTGACGATAGAAGAAGGTCAACAGCAGCGTACGAATATGCGAGCCGTCGACGTCCGCATCGGTCATGATGATGATGCTGTGATAACGCAGTTTGTCCGGGTTGTACTCGTCACGACCGATGCCACAGCCGAGCGCGGTGATCAGCGTTGCCACTTCCTGAGAAGAGAGCATTTTATCAAAGCGCGCTTTCTCGACGTTGAGGATTTTACCCTTCAGCGGCAGAATCGCCT
>NZ_SZWS01000010.1:16682-50929 GCF_005281245.1 Citrobacter sp. wls826 | reverse complement strand
TTTACGGTTACGGCCCTGCTTCGCAGAACCGCCCGCGGAGTCCCCTTCCACAAGGTACAGTTCGGACAGCGCCGGGTCGCGTTCCTGACAGTCCGCCAGCTTGCCCGGCAGACCCGCTAAGTCCAGCGCGCCTTTACGACGGGTCATTTCACGCGCGCGACGTGCCGCTTCACGGGCACGTGCAGCATCAATAATTTTGCCAACGACGATTTTCGCGTCAGACGGGTTTTCCAGCAGGTATTCGCTCAGCAGTTCGTTCATCTGCTGTTCTACCGCCGATTTCACCTCAGAGGAGACCAGCTTGTCTTTGGTCTGTGAGGAGAACTTCGGATCCGGTACTTTCACGGAAACAACGGCAATCAGGCCTTCACGGGCATCGTCACCAGTGGCGCTGACTTTAGCTTTTTTGCTGTAGCCTTCTTTATCCATGTAGGCGTTCAGGGTACGGGTCATCGCCGCACGGAAGCCTGCCAGGTGAGTACCGCCGTCACGCTGCGGAATGTTGTTGGTGAAGCAGTAGATGTTTTCCTGGAAACCATCGTTCCACTGCAGCGCAACTTCAACGCCAATACCGTCTTTTTCGGTGGAGAAGTAGAAGATATTCGGGTGGATCGGCGTTTTGTTTTTGTTGAGGTATTCAACAAACGCCTTGATGCCGCCTTCGTAGTGGAAATGGTCTTCTTTACCATCGCGCTTGTCGCGCAGACGAATAGAGACGCCGGAGTTCAGGAACGACAGCTCGCGCAGACGCTTAGCCAGAATCTCGTATTCAAACTCAACGACATTGGTAAAGGTTTCGTGGCTTGGCCAGAAACGTACCTGAGTACCCGTCGCTTCTGTTTCGCCGGTTACCGCCAGCGGCGCCTGCGGCACACCGTGCACGTAAGTTTGCTGATGCACTTTACCTTCGCGGCGAATCACCAGCTCCAGTTTCTGTGACAGGGCGTTTACTACGGAAACACCTACGCCGTGCAGACCACCGGAAACTTTATAGGAGTTATCATCGAATTTACCGCCTGCGTGCAGAACGGTCATGATAACTTCCGCCGCCGAAACGCCCTCTTCCGGGTGAATACCGGTTGGGATACCACGGCCATCATCGGTAACGGACACGGAGTTGTCAGCGTGAATCGTTACAACGATATCTTTACAGTGACCCGCGAGCGCTTCGTCGATAGCGTTATCTACCACCTCGAATACCATGTGGTGCAGACCGGTGCCGTCATCCGTGTCGCCGATATACATACCCGGGCGCTTACGCACCGCATCCAGTCCTTTCAGGACTTTGATACTGGAGGAGTCATAAGAATTCGACATCAACGTTTCTCGCTCATTTAAACTTGGGTTAATCCGTTATTTTACCCTTTTCCACGGTGAACATCTTCGAATTTTTGTCCGACATGTCCAGAACGTGTTCAGCGCTGATTGCGCTGACAAAGACCTGAGATTGCGTCGCTTTTAAGCGGCTGGCTAACAGCCCACGACGGGCATCATCAAGTTCAGAGGCAAAATCATCTATCAGGTAGAGACACCGCCGCCCACTTTCGCGGGTGAGGAACTCCCCTTGCGCCAGACGTAAGGCGCACATCAGCAGCTTTAGCTGCCCACGCGACAACGTGTCTTCCACCGGCGCACCGTCAGCGCGAATGCGAAAATCCGCTTTGTGCGGACCGTGTGCGGTGTAGGTCAACATGCGATCGCGTTCAAAACTGCGTTCCAGCACTTCGGCATAATCGGTCTCTTTCTCCCAGCCGCGCTGGAATGAGAAGGAGAGAGAAAATTCGGGTAGAAACTGCTGACAGGTATCCGCCATATCCTGCGCGATACCGGCGCTGTACTCCGCGCGCCAGGTGCTGATTTGTTCCGCCAGCGGGATCAGTTCTTTATCCCACGGACGCAGTTGCTCATAACGACTCACCTGGCGCAGGGCTGCGTTGCGCTGCTTTAGCAGTCGCTTCAGATTGCTCCAGGCGGTGAAAAATCCGGCTTCATTGTGAAAGCATCCCCAGTCAAGGAATGCTCTTCTGTATTTGGGGCCGCCATTGAGTAAAGTAAACCCCTCTGGCGTGATCAGTTGCATCGGCATCAGGTGCGCCAGTTCCGCGACCTTGTGCCCGTCAGTGCCGTCAATGCGCACTTTGCTGTCGCCCAGTTTGTCTTTCGTCAGGCCAATCGATGTCTCACGCTCTTCCCCCTGCAAACGCCCGTGTAAAACAAACGACTCCTGCTCGTGGCGAATTACGCGGCCAATCTGCAAACTGCGAAACGCCCGACCGTGGCCGAGCGTATAGATGGCTTCCAGCACGCTGGTTTTGCCGCTGCCGTTCGCGCCAACCAGGAAGTTAAAGCCAGGGGATAAAGCGAGATCCGCGCTTTCGATATTGCGAAAGTCGCGGATCAACAGACGGGTGAGCGACATTACAGTCTCATTGGCATAACAACATAAGCCGCGCTCTGGCTGGCAGCATCTTCAATCTGTACGCTCGATACGGAATCGGTCAGCAGAATACGAACGTTCTCGCACTTCAGCGCGTTCAGTACGTCCAGTACGTAGCTAACGTTAAAACCGATTTCCAGTTCAGTGCCAGGATAGGAGACATCCAGAATTTCTTCCGCTTCTTCCTGCTCCGGGTTGTTGGCGGTGATTTTCAGCTGGTTTTCACTGACATACAGACGCACGCCGCGGAATTTCTCGTTAGAGAGGATCGCCGCACGAGCAAATGCCTGTTTGAGGATATCGCAACCGGCTTCCAGATGTTTGTCCGGATTCTTCGGCAATACGCGGCGATAATCCGGGAAACGGCCATCAACCAGCTTGGAGGTAAAGATGAAGTCACCCACGTGCGCACGAATGTTGTTGCTGCCAATCTGCACGCGCAGCGGGTTGTCGCCGCCGTCGAGCATACGCATCAGTTCAATTACGCCTTTACGCGGAACGATCACCGAATGGCTGGGTAACTGCTGACCGACAGGCATTGAACAGACCGCCAGGCGGTGACCGTCGGTCGCCACGGTACGCAGCTCTTCCCCTTCGGTTTCAAACAGCATGCCGTTTAAGTAGTAACGCACGTCCTGATGCGCCATCGAAAACTGCGTGGCTTCAATCAGGCGCTTCATCGTGGCCTGCGGCAAAGTGAATTCGACTTCGCTCTGCCAGTCGTCCAGATTCGGGAAGTCGGCGGCAGGCAGCGTAGACAGGGAGAAACGGCTGCGGCCAGACCGCACCAACATGCGATCGCCTTCCAGTTGAACGGCAATTTCCGCGCCTTCCGGCAACCCACGGCAAATATCGAAGAATTTACGCGCCGGAACGGTGGTCGCACCAGGTTCATGAGGCTGGATCAGCGCCACGCGCGCCACCATCTCCATTTCGAGATCGGTACCGGTCAGAGAAAGCGCACCGTCAGCAACCTGCAGCAGCAGATTTCCGAGAATAGGCAGTGTAGGACGTCCACCCAGCGGGCCGCTGACCTGCTGAAGCGGTTTTAATAAATGTTCACGTTCAACGGTAAATTTCATAGCGTCACGAAGATAATGTTCTGATTAAATTGGAGAAATCTTCTTTAATATCATGGCTTTCTTCACGCAACTGCTCAATCTTGCGACAGGCATGAAGCACGGTAGTATGGTCACGCCCACCAAACGCGTCGCCAATTTCCGGCAGACTGTGGTTAGTGAGCTCTTTTGCCAGCGCCATCGCCATCTGGCGCGGACGAGCTACCGAGCGAGATCGACGCTTAGAAAGCAGATCCGCAATTTTGATTTTGTAATACTCCGCCACCGTCTTCTGAATATTGTCGATGGTGACCAGCTTTTCCTGCAAAGCCAGCAGATCGCGCAACGCTTCGCGCACGAAATAGATGGTAATCGCCCGGCCGGTAAAATTAGCGTTGGCGATCACGCGGTTCAGTGCGCCTTCCAGCTCACGTACGTTAGAGCGTAGACGCTTGGCAATAAAGAACGCCACTTCACCCGGCAGACGAATGTCGTTTTCGTCGGCTTTTTTCATCAGGATCGCGACGCGCGTTTCCAGCTCAGGCGGCTCGATCGCAACAGTCAGTCCCCAGCCGAAGCGGGATTTCAGACGATCTTCAACGCCGTTGATCTCTTTCGGATAGCGATCCGAAGTCAGGATGATCTGCTGATTGCCTTCCAGCAGGGCGTTAAAGGTGTGGAAAAACTCTTCCTGCGATCGTTCTTTATTCGCGAAGAATTGGATATCGTCAATCAGCAGCGCATCCACGGAACGGTAGTAGCGTTTAAACTCTTCGATCGCGTTGTTTTGCAGGGCCTTAACCATGTCCTGCACAAAACGTTCGGAGTGCATATACACCACTTTCGCGTTTGGCTTACGCGCCATAATACCGTTACCGACAGCGTGCAGAAGGTGGGTTTTACCCAGACCCGTACCGCCATAAAGGAATAACGGATTGTAGGCGCCGCCAGGATTGTCCGCCACCTGACGTGCCGCCGCGCGCGCCAGTTGGTTAGATTTACCTTCAACGAAGTTATCAAACGTGTGTTTGACGTTGACGTTAGAACGATAGGTAGGTTCTGCCGGTGCCGGGACGTTATCCCAGCCTGAGCGCGCCGACGGAGCGGCACGTTGCGGTTGCACTTGCTGAGCCACGTAGGCGGGCGCAACAACGTTGTTCACCGGCGTTTTCAGCGTTTGCGTGACGGGTTTAGTACCGACTTCAAAGCGCAGCTGTGGGGCATCCGCTCCACAGAAGTTATTGAGTAATCCATTAATATTATTAAGGTATTTATCCCTTACCCAATCAAGCACGAAACGGTTTGGCGCATACAAAGCCAGCGTGTTATCGCTCAGTTCCGCCTGCAACGGGCGTATCCACATACTGAACTCTGTGGCTGGTAACTCATCCTGCAATCGGGCAAGACACTGCTGCCAAAGCGAAAGTGACACGGCGGACTCCACTCGAACAAAAGTCGATAAATGACAAAGGCTGAAACATTCATGATTGTTGACGCACATCGACAAGACCCTATGCAAAGGGTGACGTGCGAATTGCTATCTGCAATTTTTACCCGATCAGGATCCATTGAAACGATCAGGACCGCGGATCATAGCGTAAACTGAGAAAGAGATCTTCTGTTTCTCACAGATTCTTCCCGATTTATCCACAGGATGATCCAGAATCGGCTAAGTGTAAACGATCCTGGAGAAGTGCTGCAGGTTTTAGCGCGCATATTGAAAAAATTAATGAGTAAAGATGCTTTACTGCTTAAACGATCTAATAAAGATCCCGAGCGATCCTTGCGCTTTATCCGCCAGCCCGTATAATTCTTACCCCCAGCGAGTAACGGTCGCCTTACGGCGTCAACGCTGCCTGTTTTATACGCGAAACCATGCGGAAAAAAGCGGGAAATAAGGAAAGAGAATTGACTCCGGAGTGTACAATTATTACAATCCGGCCTCTTTAATCACCCACACTGTGGCGTAAGTCGTTCGAAATTCGTTCGGGTATACGCAAAAGTCAGTGAATTTATTCAAGTTTAGGTAGAAATCGCCATGAAACGCACTTTTCAACCGTCTGTACTGAAGCGCAACCGTTCTCACGGCTTCCGTGCTCGTATGGCTAATAAAAATGGTCGTCAGGTTCTGGCACGTCGTCGTGCTAAAGGCCGTTCTCGTCTGACCGTTTCTAAGTAATAAAAGCTAGCCCCTGAGTGGTTAAGCTCGCATTTCCCAGGGAGTTACGTTTGTTAACTCCCACTCATTTCACATTCGTCTTCCAGCAGCCACAACGGGCTGGCACGCCGCAAATCACCATCCTCGGCCGCCTGAATTCGCTGGGGCATCCCCGTATCGGTCTTACCGTCGCCAAGAAAAACGTTAAACGCGCGCATGAACGCAATCGGATTAAACGTCTGACACGTGAAAGCTTTCGTTTACGTCAGCACGAACTTCCAGCAATGGATTTCGTGGTGGTGGCGAAAAAAGGGGTTGCTGACCTCGATAACCGTGCTCTCTCGGAAGCGTTGGAAAAATTATGGCGTCGCCATTGTCGCCTGGCTCGCGGGTCCTGATAGCCCTTATTCGGGTCTATCAACGCCTGATCAGTCCGCTGCTTGGGCCGCATTGCCGTTTCACTCCAACCTGCTCGAGCTACGGAATTGAGGCATTGCGCAGGTTTGGAGTGATAAAAGGCAGTTGGTTGACGGTGAAACGCGTATTAAAATGCCACCCTTTACACCCTGGTGGTGACGATCCCGTCCCGCCCGGACCATTTGATACCAGAGAACACTAACGATGGATTCGCAACGCAATCTTTTAGTCATCGCTTTGCTGTTCGTGTCTTTCATGATCTGGCAAGCCTGGGAGCAGGATAAAAACCCGCAACCTCAGGCCCAACAGACCACGCAGACAACGACCACCGCAGCGGGTAGCGCCGCAGACCAGGGCGTACCGGCCAGTGGCCAGGGGAAACTGATTACGGTTAAAACTGACGTGCTTGATCTGACCATCAACACCCGTGGTGGTGATGTGGAACAGGCTTCACTGCCAGCTTACCCGAAAGAACTCGGTTCTACCGAACCGTTCCAGTTACTGGAAACCACGCCACAGTTCATCTACCAGGCACAGAGTGGCCTGACAGGTCGTGACGGCCCGGATAACCCGGCTAACGGCCCGCGTCCGCTGTACAACGTCGAAAAAGACGCGTTTGTACTGGCTGACGGTCAGAACGAACTGCAGATCCCGATGACCTATACTGACGCAGCGGGTAACACATTCACTAAAACGTTTGTACTCAAGCGCGGTGAATATGCTGTCAACGTTAACTACAGCGTGCAGAACGCCGGCGAAAAACCGCTGGAAGTCTCCACCTTTGGTCAGCTGAAGCAATCCATCAATCTGCCATCTCATCGCGACACCGGTAGCAGCAACTTTGCGCTGCACACCTTCCGTGGCGCGGCGTACTCCACGCCGGATGAGAAGTATGAGAAATACAAATTCGACACCATTGCTGAAAACGAAAACCTGAACGTCAATGCTAAAGACGGCTGGGTCGCAATGCTGCAACAGTATTTCGCAACGGCATGGGTTCCGCGTAACGACGGCACCAACAACTTCTATACCGCTAATCTGGGTAACGGCATTGCCGCTATCGGCTATAAATCACAGCCGGTACTGGTTCAGCCTGGCCAGACTGGCGCGATGACCAGCACCCTGTGGGTCGGCCCGGAAATTCAGGATAAAATGGCGGCAGTTGCACCGCACCTGGATCTGACCGTGGATTACGGCTGGTTGTGGTTCATCTCTCAGCCGCTGTTCAAACTGCTGAAGTGGATCCATAGCTTCCTGGGTAACTGGGGCTTCTCCATCATCGTTATCACCTTTATCGTTCGTGGCATCATGTACCCGCTGACTAAAGCGCAGTACACCTCCATGGCGAAGATGCGTATGCTGCAGCCGAAGATTCAGGCTATGCGTGAGCGTCTGGGCGATGACAAACAGCGTCAGAGCCAGGAAATGATGGCCCTGTACAAAGCTGAGAAGGTTAACCCGCTGGGCGGCTGCTTCCCGCTGATCATCCAGATGCCAATCTTCCTGGCGTTGTACTACATGCTGATGGGCTCCATTGAACTGCGTCATGCGCCGTTCGCTCTGTGGATCCATGACCTGTCTGCACAGGACCCGTACTACATCCTGCCGATCCTGATGGGCGTAACGATGTTCTTCATTCAGAAGATGTCTCCGACCACCGTGACCGACCCGATGCAGCAGAAGATCATGACCTTTATGCCGGTCATCTTCACCGTGTTCTTCCTGTGGTTCCCGTCAGGTCTGGTGCTGTACTATATCGTCAGCAACCTGGTAACCATTATTCAGCAGCAGCTGATTTACCGTGGTCTGGAGAAACGTGGCCTGCATAGCCGCGAGAAGAAAAACTCCTGATACTAGTCGCAGGGGCGTTGGCTGCATTTGCTTGCCGCCTTCCTGCAACTTGAATTATTTCGAGTATTCACGGTAAAGTTAATGCCAGAGAAGGCGGTCATTAGACCGCCTTTTTTACATTTACAAGAGAGCTATCATGAACCATAACGACACCATCGTCGCTCAGGCCACCCCACCGGGACGTGGTGGCGTGGGTATCCTGCGCATCTCCGGCCTGAAGGCGCGCGAGGTTGCAGAAACCGTACTGGGGAAACTACCAAAACCGCGCTATGCCGACTATCTTCCGTTTAAAGACGCGGATGGCAGCACGCTGGATCAAGGAATTGCCCTGTGGTTCCCCGGCCCAAACTCCTTTACCGGTGAAGATGTTTTAGAGCTTCAGGGCCACGGCGGTCCGGTGATTCTCGATCTGCTGCTTAAACGTATTCTGATCATTCCCGGGCTGCGCATTGCCAGACCGGGTGAATTCTCCGAGCGTGCGTTTCTCAATGATAAGCTTGATCTGGCCCAGGCAGAGGCAATTGCCGACCTGATCGATGCCAGCTCAGAGCAAGCCGCTCGCTCGGCGCTGAACTCGTTGCAGGGCGCATTTTCTGCACGGGTTAATCATCTTGTGGAAGCGCTCACTCACCTGCGCATCTACGTGGAAGCGGCGATCGACTTTCCGGATGAAGAAATCGACTTCCTGTCTGATGGTAAGATTGAAGCGCAGCTCAACAACGTTATCAGCGATCTCGATGCTGTTCGTGCCGAAGCGCGTCAGGGCAGCCTGCTGCGCGAAGGGATGAAGGTGGTCATTGCCGGTCGCCCAAATGCCGGGAAATCAAGCCTACTGAACGCGCTGGCAGGTCGTGAGGCGGCCATTGTGACCGACATTGCGGGTACGACTCGCGACGTACTGCGTGAGCATATTCATATCGACGGTATGCCGCTGCACATCATCGATACTGCCGGTCTGCGCGATGCCAGCGATGAAGTTGAACGCATTGGTATCGAACGCGCGTGGCAGGAAATTGAACAGGCCGACCGCGTTCTGTTTATGGTTGATGGCACCACCACCGACGCCGTGGACCCGGCTGACATCTGGCCAGACTTTATTGCCCGTCTGCCAGCCAAACTGCCGATTACCGTGGTGCGTAACAAAGCGGATATTACCGGTGAGACGCTGGGCCTTAGCGAAGTAAATGGCCACTCACTGGTTCGCCTATCCGCGCGTACCGGTGAAGGCGTTGACGTGCTGCGTAACCATCTCAAACAGAGCATGGGCTTTGAAACCAATATGGAAGGCGGCTTCCTGGCGCGCCGTCGTCACCTGCAGGCGCTGGCAGAAGCGGCGGAGCATCTCGAGCAGGGTAAAGCCCAACTGCTCGGAGCATGGGCCGGAGAATTGCTGGCAGAGGAACTACGTCTGGCGCAGCAGAACCTCAGTGAGATCACCGGGGAATTTACCTCCGACGATCTGCTGGGAAGGATTTTCTCCAGCTTCTGTATTGGCAAGTAACGTTGTGTTGCCCGGTGGTGCGATGCCTACCGGGCCTAAAGTACCCGTAAGTCGGATAAAGCAAAGCGGCTATCCGGCTACAAGTAATTTCCCATATGGAAATCACTGTTGTCCAAATGGCAACTCGTGCAGTTGACTCTCTGCCCGTATGCTTAGCGCCACATTCCTCATGAGGTCGCTATGACACGCTTTCTAATCTGCAGTTTCGCCCTGGTGTTACTTTATCCCGCGGGTATTGATATGTATCTGGTGGGGCTGCCCCGTATTGCTGCCGATTTACAGGCCAGCGAGGCGCAACTGCATATCGCGTTTTCGGTTTATCTGGCGGGAATGGCGACGGCGATGCTGTTTGCCGGGAAAATTGCCGACCAGTCAGGACGCAAACCCGTCGCTATTGTCGGCGCCCTCATCTTTATTTTCGCCTCTGCGCTGTGTTCATTCGCCGAAAGCGGTACGCCGTTTCTCACAGGCCGCTTTATTCAGGGCGTAGGCGCAGGCTGCTGCTATGTGGTGGCTTTCGCCATCCTGCGCGATACGCTCGACGATCGCCGCCGGGCGAAGGTACTGTCGCTGTTGAACGGTATCACCTGCATCGTGCCGGTACTGGCACCGGTGATGGGGCATCTGATTATGCTCAAATACCCGTGGCAGAGCCTGTTCTAC
Source organism: Citrobacter sp. wls826 (assembly GCF_005281245.1). NCBI lineage: Bacteria > Pseudomonadati > Pseudomonadota > Gammaproteobacteria > Enterobacterales > Enterobacteriaceae > Citrobacter > Citrobacter sp. wls826. Next base: position 40,844 of record NZ_SZWS01000010.1, on the reverse strand, counting down.
ACGATGATCGGTATGGGGGTGGCCGTTTGCTTGCTGTCAGTGTTTATCCTGCGAGAATCGCGCCCAGCGACGCTCCCGGCATCTGCAGAGAAGAACCACCTATCTGAATCGCTGGTGAACCGTTTTTTCTTAAGCCGCCTGGCCATCACCACTCTCAGCGTGTCGGTGATCCTGACCTTCGTGAATACTTCGCCGGTGCTGTTGATGGAAGTGATGGGCTTTGACCGTGGAGAGTACGCCACCACGATGGCCATGACCGCAGGCATTAGTATGGCGGTCTCTTTCTCTACGCCATTCGCCCTGAGCGTGTTTAAACCTCGCGTTCTGATGCTGACCTCACAAGTGCTGTTTCTGTCTGCCGGCGTGGTGTTAACCCTTGCCAGTTCGCACATGGTGACGCTGTTTGGGCTGACCTTAATCTGTGCCGGGTTCTCGGTCGGCTTCGGTGTCGCGATGAGCCAGGCGCTGGGACCTTTCTCGCTGCGGGCGGGCGTTGCCAGCTCGGCGTTAGGTATTGCACAGGTTTGCGGTTCCTCGCTGTGGATATGGCTGGCGGCGGTGCTCGGTCTTGATGCGCTGAATATGCTGATCGGGATTCTGATTGGCTGTAGCATAGTGAGTATCATGCTGATTATCACTGTTGCCCCTAACCGGTCCACGCCAACTCATGAAGAAATCCCTCAGCAGTCTCGATCTTAATTTATTGCTCTGCCTGCAGCTGTTGATGCAGGAACGCAGTGTTACCAAAACAGCCAAACGGATGAACGTCACGCCGTCGGCAGTCAGCAAGTCGCTGTCGAAACTGCGGGCCTGGTTTGACGATCCACTGTTTGTAAACACCCCGCTGGGGCTAACGCCCACACCGCTGATGGTCAGCATGGAACAGAATCTGGCAGAGTGGATGCAGATGAGCAACCAGTTGCTGGATAAGCCACACCATGAAGCGCCGCGCGGGCTGAAGTTTGATCTGGTGGCCGAAACGCCGCTGGTGATGATCATGTTTAACGCGCTCTCCCGACAGATCTATCAGCGTTATCCCCAGGCGACGATCAAAATACGCAACTGGGACTATGATTCGCTGGATGCAATTATTCGCGGCGAAGTGGATATCGGCTTTACTGGCCGGGAAAGCCATCCGCGTTCGCGTGAACTGTTGAGTTTGCTGCCGTTGTCGATCGACCATGAAGTGCTGTTTTCCGATCTCCCCTGTGTCTGGCTACGTGAAGATCATCCGGCATTGCAGGAAGAGTGGAATCTGGACACATTTCTGCGCTATCCGCACATCAGCATTAGCTGGGAGCAAAGCGATACCTGGGCGCTGGATGAAGTCCTGCAAGAGATGGGGCGCGCGCGCAATATTGCGTTATGTCTGCCCGGTTTTGAGCAGTCGCTGTTTATGGCCGCCCAGCCGGATCACGCGCTAATAGCCACAGCTCCGGTTTATTGCCAGCGTTATAACCAACTCCACCAGCTTCCGCTCGTGGCGCGTCCTATGCCTTTTGATGCCGCGCAGCTGGAAAAAATGCGCGTACCGTTCACCCTTCTTTGGCACAAACGTAACAGTCATAATCCTAAGATCGTCTGGTTGAAAGACACCATCAAGGCGCTTTATCGCGATATGTCCTGACGTTGCACCGCCACTTTGTTGCTAAATCGACTATTCTGGCAACAGAAATGTAAATATCGCGTAATGTATTCTATTTCAGCTTACTTTTTGGGCAGCAAAGCCTGCCTGGATGCCGCGTAAATGTTACTCTGGTAATTATCACGGACCATTAATCACGGAGCGAAAAATGGCGACACATTTTGCCAGAGGGATTCTTACGGAGGGACACCTGGTTTCAGCTCGCCTCCCTTCTCCATGTCATATCGAAGCAAGAGATCTCCCCGCTCATCGCCGAACACGTTTCCTGGCTTCCCGAAGTTTACTCGCTGAACTGATGTTTATGCTTTACGGCACCAGTACGCTGCCCGAGATTGTTACTCAGGCCAAAGGTAAGCCCATTTTTCGCGATAAGAACCTGCCGGGATTTTCGATTTCTTATGCCGGGAATATCGTTGGCGTTGCGCTAACAACTGAAGGAACGTGCGGGCTGGATATGGAACTGCAGCGAGCTACCCGCAGCTTTCACCATCCGCATTCAACGGAAACATGGCGCTTCTCCAGCAACGAAAATCTGTGGATCAATAACCAAAACGACCCCAACGAAGCACGCGCGCAGCTCATTACGTTGCGCCAGAGCGTACTCAAACTCACCGGCGATGTAAGCAATGATGATCCGCACGAACTCCAGCTTTTACCCGGCGCAGGACGTCTGAAATGTGCCCATGTTGCGCAGGTTGAAGCCATTTGCGATGCGGAAGATGTTCTGGTGTGGTCGGTTGCGGTTACGCCAACCATTGAAAAACTCAAGGTTTGGGAGTTTGATGGTAAACAGGACTGGAAAAGTTTGCCTGATATCCAGACCCGCGCCAATGAGCCTACGGGTCGTCTGATCCGGTTCTCTCAATTATGCGCAGCGAAGAGCCATACGCTTTGATTTAACCTTTATGATGAAACAGGAGTCACCATGTCAGAAACATTGAATGTTGTTACGTTACTGGGAAGTCTACGCAAAGGTTCGTTTAATGGAATGGTTGCCCGTACGCTGCCCAAGATTGCTCCAGCAGGAATGGAAGTCAACGCGTTGCCATCAATTGGTGATATCCCACTGTACGATGCCGACCTCCAGCAGGAAGAAGGTTTTCCGGCAAGCGTAGAAGCGCTGGCAGAGCAAATCAGGAAGGCTGACGGTGTCGTCATCGTGACACCGGAATATAACTATTCCGTGCCTGGCGGACTGAAGAACGCCATCGACTGGCTGTCCCGCCTGCCGGATCAGCCATTATCGGGTAAGCCGGTGCTGATCCAGACCAGCTCCATGGGCGCCATTGGCGGCGCGCGCTGCCAGTACCATCTGCGTCAGATCCTGGTGTTCCTCGACGCCATGGTAATGAATAAGCCGGAATTTATGGGCGGCGTGATTCAGAACAAAGTGGACCCGCAGACAGGTGAAGTGATCGACCAAAGTACGCTGGACCATCTAACCGGCCAGCTGACCGCATTTGGCGACTACATCCAGCGTGTGAAAGCCTAAAAGAAAAAGCCCGCTGGCTGCAATGCCTGGCGGGCCGTATCCGGTTATCAAATTTGCCTGATGGCGCTGCGCTTATCAGGTCTACACGCCTCGCGCAGCACCGTCTCAGCGGCAATTAATGCGCGTCGATAAACACAATCTTCAACACAAACAGCAGTGCGACAACGATGACGCACGGGCTGAGATCGCGGAAACGTCCGGTACCGATTTTCATCACACAGTAGGAAATAAAGCCCAGCGCGATACCTTCGGTAATCGAGAAGCTAAACGGCATCATCACGGCGGTAATAAACGCCGGAACGGCTTCAGTCAGGTCATCCCACTTCACGCGTGAAAGGCTTGATGTCATCAGGACGCCAACGTAAATCAGCGCACCCGCGGCCGCATATCCCGGTACCATTCCCGCCAGCGGCGACAGGAAGATAACCAGCAGGAACAACAGGCCAACAACTACCGCGGTCAGGCCAGTACGTCCACCGACAGAAACCCCGGAAGAAGACTCGATATACGCGGTAACGGAAGAAGTACCGATAAACGCACCAGCAACCGATGACACGCTATCCACATACAGCGCCTGCTTCATGCGCGGAAACTTACCCTTCGCATCCGCCAGACCGGCTTTATCCGTGACGCCAATTAGCGTACCGGAGGAGTCGAACAGGTTGACCAGCATGAACGAGAAAATTACGCCCGCAAGACCAATGTTAAACGAGCCAGCCAGATCAACATGCCCGATAACGGACATTACGCTCGGCGGCGCGGAGACGATCCCGTTGTAATGGACATCGCCCAGCATCCAACCCAGCAGCGTGGTCACAATGATAGAGATCAGTACCGCCGCATGGATGTTACGTGAAGCCAGAATCGCGATGATAAAGAAGCCCAGAATACCGAGCAGTACGCTGTGGGACGTCAGGTTTCCAATAGACACCAGGGTGTCTTGGTTGGCGACGATAACACCAGCGTTTTTCAGCCCCATCATGCCGATGAACAGACCAATACCGCTGGTGATCCCCACGCGCAAGCTAACCGGGATGTTGGCAATCATCCAGTAACGTACGCGGAAAATCGTCAGTAGCAGCAGACCTACCGCGCCCCAGAAGATTGCGCCCATACCGATCTGCCATGACAGGCCCATCGCGCCAACGACCACGAAGGCGAAGAACGCATTCAGACCCATAGCAGGCGCAAGTGCGACCGGCAGGTTGGCAAACAGGCCCATCAGGATGCTACCAAATGCAGCAATCAGGCAGGTGGTCACAAAGACGGCGCTGGTATCCATGCCAGCCACGCCAAGAATTTGCGGGTTAACAAAAACGATATACACCATCGTCAGGAAGGTGGTTAAACCGGCGATCACTTCGGTCCGTGCCGTCGTGCCATGTTCGCGCAGTTTGAACACGCGTTCCAGCATCCCCTGGCCAGAAGCCTGGGTTGTGTGTTGTTGACTCATTATCAATTTCCGAACAAGGAGGGAAAATTCGTCGCTATCCTATACCAAAATGCGACAATAGGGTTGGGTTATGAGCAACTTTTTTCATTGATTTTGCTTATACGGCAACGATTGCGTCGCCCAATAATGCATTACGAAAACGTTAAACTTGTTAAAACGGAAATGACATGTCCCAGATAGAAGCCGTATTTTTTGACTGTGACGGTACCCTTGTCGACAGTGAAGTGATTTGTTCTCGCGCGTATGTCAGCATGTTCCAGGCGTTCGGCATTACGCTCGATCTTGAAGAAACTTTTAAACGCTTCAAGGGGGTAAAGCTGTACGAGATCATCGACATTATCAACGAAGAGCACGGTGTCGAACTGGCAAAAGCCGAATTAGAACCGGTTTACCGCGCAGAGGTCGCACGTCTGTTCGATACGGAACTGGAGGTGATTGCCGGAGCCAATGCGCTGCTGGACAGCATGACCGTCCCTATGTGCGTGGTATCTAACGGTCCGGTCAGCAAAATGCAGCACTCGCTGGGTAAGCTGGGTATGTTGCACCATTTCCCTGATTTACTGTTCAGCGGCTACGATATTCAACGCTGGAAACCCGATCCGGCCCTGATGTTCCATGCGGCGAAAGCGATGGACGTTAACGTTGAGAACTGCATTCTGGTTGATGACTCCAGCGCAGGTGCCCAGGCGGGGATTGCTGCAGGGATGGAAGTATTTTACTTCTGCGCCGATCCGCATAACAAACCAATCGATCATCCAAAAGTGACGACGTTTACCGATCTGGCGCAGTTGCCAGCGTTATGGAAGGCGCGGGGTTGGAATATTACGCGATAACTGAAAGGCCGGATGGCGCTAACGCTGATCCGGCCTGCATGTCTCGTAGAGCGGGTAAGCGTTAGCGCCACCCGCCACAAACATCACTCTTTCGGATCTTTGCCCGCCAGCAGCTTATCCAGCTCATCACCGCCCACGTGACGGAAGTCTTGTCCCTTCACGAAGTAGAAGATGTATTCGCAGATATTCTGGCAACGGTCACCGATACGCTCGATGGAGCGCGCGCAGAACAGCGCGGTCAGCACGCTTGGAATGGTACGCGGATCTTCCATCATGTAGGTCATCAGCTGACGCACGATACCTTCATACTCCTGGTCGACTTTCTTATCTTCGCGATAAATACGTACCGCTTCGTCAAGATCCATACGCGCAAACGCATCCAGCACGTCATGCAGCATTTGTACGGTGTGGCGACCCAGTGATTCCAGGCTTACCAGCAGCGGCTGATGCTGTTGAGAAAATTTCTCCAGCGCGGTGCGGCAAATTTTATCCGCAACGTCGCCAATACGTTCCAGCTCAGCGATCGTTTTGATAATCGCCATCACCAGACGCAAGTCACTGGCGGTCGGCTGACGCTTGGCAATGATACGCACGCAGGCCTCGTCGATCGCCACTTCCATCATATTGACGTTCTTATCGCCCTCAATGACGCGCTTCGCCAGCTCACTGTCCTGATTGTGCATGGCGGTAATCGCATCAGAAAGCTGCTGCTCGACCATGCCGCCCATGGTCATCACCTGGGTACGAATGCTTTCCAGCTCTGCATTGAACTGGCCGGAAATATGTTTATTAAGGTTAAGATTATCCACAACAAGCTCCTGAATCAGCCGTAACGACCGGTGATGTAGTCTTCAGTTTGTTTCTTCGCGGGCTTGGTGAACAGATCGTCCGTGTTACTGAACTCAATCAACTCGCCCAGGTACATAAATGCCGTGTGATCGGAACAACGCGCAGCCTGCTGCATGTTGTGGGTAACGATAACGACGGTGTAATCCTCTTTCAGCTCAGTGATCAGCTCTTCGATACGCCCGGTAGAAATAGGGTCGAGCGCTGAACACGGCTCATCAAGCAGAAGCACTTCCGGGCGAATGGCGATCCCACGCGCAATACACAGACGCTGCTGCTGACCACCGGAGAGAGAGTACCCGCTCTGGTGTAATTTATCTTTGGTTTCGTTCCACAGCGCGGCCTTGGTCAATGCCCACTGCACACGCTCGTCCATATCCGCACGAGAGAGTTTCTCAAACAGACGCACGCCAAAAGCGATGTTGTCGTAGATGGACATCGGGAACGGCGTCGGCTTCTGGAATACCATGCCCACTTTGGCACGCAGCAGAGCGATATCCTGAGTGTTGGTGAGAATATTGTCGCCATCCAGCAGGATTTCGCCTTCCGCACGCTGTTCCGGGTACAGTTCAAACATTTTATTGAACGTACGCAGCAACGTCGATTTACCACAGCCTGACGGCCCGATAAACGCCGTTACCTGGTTTTTGGCAATATCCAGGTTGATGTTCTTCAGGGCATGGAACTTGCCATAGTAGAAGTTCAAATCACGAACCTGAATCTTACCCGGGGCAGTATCAACCATACTCATTTCAATCTTTTCCTCATCATGCCTGATGGCGCGCAGCTTTCAGGCCTACAAATGTCTTCAATCGTAGGCCGGATAAGGCGTTTACGCCGCCATCCGGCACTTCGTCTTAACCGTGTTTCTTCTTCGCGAAAATGACGCGCGCCAGAATGTTCAGCAGCAGTACGCACAGGGTAATAATCAGTACCCCGGCCCAGGCCAGTTGCTGCCACTCAGCAAACGGGCTCATTGCAAACTTAAAGATAGTGACCGGCAGGTTGGCGATAGGCTGCATCATGTCGGTGCTCCAGAACTGATTGGAGAGCGACGTAAACAGCAGCGGAGCCGTTTCACCTGCGATACGTGCAATAGCCAGTAAAACGCCTGTAATGATGCCTGAGACAGACGCCTTCAGGGTGATTGCAGAAATCATCTTCCATTTCGGCGTACCCAGCGCATAGGCGGCTTCACGCAGGCTATCCGGTACCAGTTTGAGCATGTTCTCCGTGGTACGAATAACAATGGGCACCTGCAGCAGCGCCAGCGCGATAACGCCCGCCCAGCCGGAGAAGTGCTCCATTTTTGCTACCACGATGGTGTAAACGAACAGACCGACCACGATTGATGGCGCAGAAAGCAGGATGTCGTTGATAAAGCGGATCACCTCAGCCAGCCAGGACTTACGTCCGTACTCTGCCAGGTAGATGCCCGCCATAATACCAAGCGGTGTACCAAACACGGTCGCCCACAGAATTAACAGTCCGCTACCGGCCAGGGCATTCGCCAGACCACCACCAGCCGTATTCGGCGGAGGTGTCATTTCGGTGAACAGCGCCAGTGACATACCGTCAATACCGCGGGTGATCGTGGACATCAGGATCCAGATAAGCCAGAACAGACCGAATGCCATGGTCGCCATAGAGAGCGTCAGCGCGATGCGGTTCTTCAGACGACGACGCGCCTGCATTTTACGGCGGGATTCCGCAAGCGCAGCGGTGTTTTGCATTTCAAGCGTAGCCATTAGCGTGCCCCCTCGTTCTTCGCAAGGCGCATGATCATGAACTTAGACGCCGCCAGCACGATGAAGGTAATCACAAACAGAATCAGGCCCAGTTCCATCAACGCGGCAACGTGCAGTCCTGATTCCGCTTCGGCAAATTCATTCGCCAGCGCAGAAGTAATACTGTTGCCCGGCATGTACAGCGAGGCACTATCGAGCTGGTAAGTGTTACCGATGATGAACGTCACCGCCATGGTTTCACCCAGCGCGCGGCCCAGACCGAGCATCACGCCGCCGATCACACCGTTTTTGGTGAACGGCAGGACGATGCGCCAGATAACTTCCCAGGTAGTACAACCGATGCCGTAGGCTGACTCTTTCATCAGCACCGGCGTTTGTTCGAACACATCGCGCATAACCGCCGCAATGTACGGGATGATCATGATGGCGAGGATCACGCCAGCGGCCAGAATACCAATACCAAATGCCGGACCCGCAAACAGCGCGCCAACAAACGGAATGTTGGAAAGGATGTTCCCGACCGGCTCCTGGAAGTAAGTCGCAAACAGCGGGGCAAAGATAAACAGGCCCCACATGCCGTACACGATACTCGGAATTGCCGCCAGCAATTCAATAGCGATACCCAGCGGGCGACGCAGCCAGCCAGGGGCAAGTTCAGTCAGGAATAAGGCAATGCCAAAACTCACCGGAACGGCGATCAGCAGTGCGATAAGCGAGGTGACCAGCGTACCGTAAATCGGGACCAATGCACCGTAGATATCGTTTGGCGCATCCCATTCTTTAGTCCACAGAAAGGAGAAGCCAAATTTCTGAATGCTTGGCCAGGAGGAGATAACCAGAGAGACAATAATGCCACCCAACATCAATAGCACAATCAGCGCAGCCAGTTTTACCAGCGCGCTGAATATCATGTCACCTTTTTTACCCGGTGGGTTCAAAGCAGGCTTGGTTGCAGCCATAAATCACTCTTTAAGTTTGGGCCAGGAAGCACGCATTTTATCGTGCTTCCCGGCTAACGTAATGCCATACCCTAAATAATTCGAGTTGCAGCAAGGCGGCAAGCTTGTGAATACCCAGGAGCATAGATTCACTATGTGACTGGGGTGAACAAGCACAGCCAACACAACTGCGGCTCGAAGTATGACGGGTATTTAGTACAGCGCTTTACCGTTGCTGTCCTTCACGTTGGTCTTCCATGCAGCACGAATCTGCTCAACCACGCTGTCCGGCAGGCTGGCGTAATCCAAGTCATTAGCCTGTTTGCCGCCATTTTTGTACGCCCAATCGAAGAACTTCAGCACTTCAGCGCCCTGCTCAGGTTTCTTCTGCTCTTTATGCACCAGGATGAAGGTGGTGGAAGTGATCGGCCACGCATCGTCACCTTTCTGGTTAGTCAGATCCTGAGCGAAGGTTTTGCTCCAGTCAGCGCCTTTTGCAGCGTTGGCAAAGTTTTCTTCGGTCGGACTTACCGGTTTGCCATCAGCAGAGACCAGCTTGGTGTACGCCAGGTTGTTCTGCTTAGCGTAAGCGTACTCAACGTAGCCGATAGAACCCGGCAGACGCTGTACGAACGCAGCGATACCGTCGTTACCTTTACCGCCCAGACCGGTCGGCCAGTTAACGGTAGAGCCGGAACCAATTTTAGATTTCCACTCTTCGTTCACTTTCGCCAGGTAGCTGGTGAAAACGAATGAAGTACCGGAACCGTCAGCACGACGCACAACGGCGATATTCTGAGAAGGCAGTTTCAGACCCGGGTTCAGTTTGGTGATGGCTTCATCATCCCACTTCTTAATTTTACCGAGGTAGATGTCGCCCAGCGTTTTACCGTCCAGCACCAGTTCGCCGGATTTCAGGCCAGGGATGTTCACCGCCAGCACCACACCACCGATAACAGTCGGGAACTGGAACAGGCCTTCTTGCGCCAGTTTCTCGTCAGACAACGGTGCGTCAGAGGCGCCGAAATCAACGGTATTGGCCGTAATTTGTTTTACACCACCGGAGGAGCCGATACCCTGGTAGTTTACTTTGCTACCGGTCTCTTTCTGATAGGTATCTGCCCATTTGGCATACACTGGCGCAGGGAAGGTTGCACCTGCACCTGTCAGGCTCGCTGCTGCAAACGCAGAAAACGCGCTCATGGATAAGGTCGCGGCGACAACAGTTGCGACAGTGGTACGCATAACTTTCATAATGTCTCCTGCACGGTTTTCGTAAATCGTTGTTTGAGTTGCTACTGTGAGCAAAATAGGACAAACAGGTGACAGTTAAATGTACGAAATATGACAGTTTTATGACAATGAAAAGCTCGGGAAGTTTTTTATCTAAAAATACATTTAAAACAGGATGTTAATTACCATCATGACAATAACATTTCGCTGAAATTTTCTTTTTATGACACTGAAAACAGTAGTTGAAGATGACGGTTTGTCACATAAAACAGGCGGGATAATTGATTAAAAACAGAACAAGCTAAAAAAATGCCCCGCTTGCAGCAGGGCATTTTCAGTTCAGTTAAGTGCGGATTACTCTACGGTAACCGACTTTGCCAGGTTACGCGGCTGGTCCACGTCGGTGCCTTTAATCAGCGCCACGTGATACGCCAGCAACTGCAGCGGAACGGTGTAGAAGATCGGTGCAATCACCTCTTCCACATGCGGCATCTCAATGATGTGCATGTTTTCGCTGCTGGTAAAGCCAGCATCCTGGTCCGCAAAGACGTACAACTGACCGCCACGAGCGCGAACTTCTTCAATGTTGGATTTCAGTTTTTCCAACAGTTCGTTGTTCGGTGCAACTACGATAACCGGCATATCGGCATCAATCAGCGCCAGCGGACCGTGTTTCAGTTCGCCTGCAGCATATGCTTCAGCGTGAATATAAGAGATCTCTTTCAGCTTCAGCGCGCCTTCCAGCGCAATCGGGTACTGATCGCCACGCCCCAGGAACAGCGCATGGTGTTTGTCTGAGAAACCTTCCGCCAGAGCGGCAATGCGTTTGTCCTGAGACAGCATCTGCTCAATACGGCTCGGCAGCGCCTGCAGACCGTGAACGATCTCCTGCTCAATAGACGCATCCAGACCTTTCAGACGAGACAGTTTCGCCACCAGCATCAGCAGAACGGTCAGTTGGGTGGTAAATGCTTTCGTGGAGGCCACACCGATTTCGGTACCGGCATTGGTCATCATCGCCAGGTCGGATTCGCGCACCAGAGAAGATCCCGGTACGTTACAAATAGCCAGCGAGCCCAGATAGCCCAGCTCTTTAGATAAGCGCAGACCCGCCAGGGTATCCGCCGTTTCACCGGACTGGGAAAGGGTAATCATCAGACTGTTACGACGCACGGCGGATTTGCGATAGCGGAACTCGGAAGCGATTTCGACATCACAAGGAATACCAGCCAGCGATTCAAACCAGTAGCGGGACACCATGCCGGAGTTGTAGGACGTACCGCAGGCGATAATCTGGATATGCTCAACCTGAGACAGCAACTCGTTGGCACGTGAACCCAGCTCGCTTAAATCCACTTCACCGTGACTAATGCGCCCGGTCAGCGTATTTTTAATTGCGTTCGGCTGTTCGTAGATCTCTTTCTGCATGTAGTGGCGATAAATACCTTTTTCGCCCGCGTCATATTGCAGATTCGATTCGATATCCTGACGCTTCACTTGTGCGCCAGACTTGTCAAAAATAGAGACTGAACGACGGGTCACCTCCGCGATGTCACCTTCTTCCAGGAAGATAAAGCGACGGGTTACCGGCAACAGCGCCAGCTGATCGGAAGCGATAAAGTTTTCCCCCATCCCCAGACCAATCACCAGCGGGCTACCTGAACGGGCCGCCAGCAGCGTTTCCGGGTTACGGGTATCCATGATCACCGTGCCATAGGCACCGCGCAACTGTGGAATAGTACGCAGTACGGCTTCACGCAGCGTACCACCCTGTTCCAGTTCCCAATGCACCAGGTGAGCAATCACTTCGGTGTCGGTTTCAGAAACAAAGGTGTAACCACGGGTTTTCAGTAGTTCACGCAGAGGTTCATGGTTTTCAATGATGCCGTTATGCACCACAACAATGTGTTCAGAAACATGGGGATGCGCGTTCGCTTCTGAAGGTTCACCGTGTGTCGCCCAACGGGTATGAGCGATACCTGTACCACCATGCAGCGGATGTTCTTCCGCAGCAGCAGTCAGCATCTGCACTTTACCCAGACGACGCAGACGGGTCATGTTGCCTTCAGCATCGACAACGGCCAGACCAGCAGAGTCATAACCACGATATTCCAGACGACGTAAACCTTCGAGAAGGATTTCAGCTACATCACGCTGCGCGATAGCGCCAACAATTCCACACATATTTTTTGATTCCGAATTTAGGCATTTGCCTGTCGTTGTCGCTGACCTGTATTTGCCCTTTCCGGGCGCCCCGAGCCTTGTAGAGAGTGGGGTTATTTTTATGGTACTGCTTGTTGAGCGGAGGATTATGTTATCCCCTCATCTCTTGTCTGCCTGATGGCGCTTACGCTTATCAGGCCTACAGAACGTCACCGCACGTAGGCCGCCATCCGGCAAAAATCACTTACTTCTTCTTCACCGGACGCTGCCAGCCCTGTTTATGGACCTGAGGTACACGGCTTAATACCAGTTCGTTATCGGCGACATCACGCGTTACGGTAGTGCCAGCAGCGATGGTGGCACCTTTACCCACGGTGACAGGCGCCACCAACTGAGTATCAGAACCCACAAACACATCATCACCAATAATGGTTTTAAACTTATTGGCACCATCGTAGTTGCAGGTAATCGTACCCGCGCCGATATTCACATTATCGCCAATTTCCGCATCGCCCAGATAGGTCAGATGACCAGCTTTAGAACCTTTACCCAGACGCGCTTTTTTCATTTCGACGAAGTTACCCACGTGCGCGCCTTCCTGCAGCTCAGCACCCGGGCGCAGACGCGCGAATGGACCGATGGTGCAAGCGGCTTCCAGATGGGCATCTTCCACCACACTGTATGGGCTAAGCTCACAACCTTCACCAATCACGCTGTTTTTGATGATACAGCCAGCACCAATCTTGACGCGATCCCCAACGGTTACGTTACCTTCAATGATAACGTTAGTATCAATTTCAACATCGCGCCCGTGAATAAGCGTACCGCGAAGATCAAAACGTGCAGGATCGCGCAGCATCACGCCCGCCAGCAGCAGTTTCTCTGCTTGCTCGGACTGATAAACACGCTCCAGACGGGATAACTGAAGACGGTTATTCACCCCTTCCGTTTCGCTAATACGTGCCGGATGTACCGCAGCAATTTCGCGTCCTTCCTGATACGCCATCGCAATGATATCGGTGATGTAGTATTCACCCTGCGCATTGTTATTGGTGAGTTTGGACAGCCAGCGCTTCATATCAGCGCCATTGGCAATCAGAATACCGGTGTTGATTTCCTGGATTTGGCGCTGCTCGTCAGTTGCATCTTTATGCTCGACGATACCGGTGACGTTACCGTTCTCACGCGTAATACGCCCATAGCCGGATGGATCATCCAGTTTTACCGTTAACAGGCCGATGCCGCCCTGCGGTTTAGCATCACGCAGGCTACGTAAGGTATCGGTAGAGATCAGCGGCACATCGCCATAGAGCATTAAAATGTCTTCGTCATCACCAAAGAATGGCGCTGCCTGCTGCATTGCATGGCCGGTCCCCAACTGCTCTGCCTGCAGAATCCAGTTTAGATTGCCATCTTTCAGCGTCTGCTTAAGCAAATCACCACCGTGCCCGTAGACCAGATGTACGTGAGTCGCACCTAATTCATTAGCGGCATCAATGACATGCTGAACCATCGGCTTTCCTGCGAGGGTATGCAGCACTTTAGGGAGATCGGAATACATACGCGTGCCTTTGCCTGCGGCAAGGATCACGACGCTCATAGCATTATTCAACATACACGTCCTGACTGTAATTTGAGAACGAATTTATACCGTTTCACATTGAAAATACTACATTTTTTTCATCGTGAAATGGACCGAAAATAAAACGTTCAATCGGGAAAATTTCCCCTCTGATAACACTCTATTTTCGTCTATTTCGGCGTCTTTTGTCTCCCAAAACCAGGAGGCAGCTCTTATTAAAGCCTTAGGTTAATGTTTTTGCTATTTTTTTACTGCATGAATAAAGAGTTACAAAAGAAAAGTACAATATTATTAATGTGATCAGCGAGAAGCAGAAAAATACTGTTTTAAAAGGGAAGAGGACAAACGATCAAGCGGAGGAGTGGGATTTAATAACAGATGGCGCGTGCTGATAACCGTATGAAGCATCGCGCCACAGAGCAGGTCGGGAAGACTAAACTTCCATACTGCTGAAAAGGGCGATGATTTTGTTAATCATTTTCATGTTGCTATCCTGTTTTTATCTGAGTTAATTATGTGACACACATCACACAAAAAAGAGTCTACGCCTCATTTTTTAACCGATCAATATTTTTGTGACACAAGTCACAAAAATATAAAACAGCTTTTTAGTTCCACTTTCACTGAAACAAAACCATAAAAAAAGCCAGCCTGGCAACCAGACTGGCTTTTGTGCTTTTCAAGCCGGTGTTACATCGCTTTTTTGGTCAACTCGATAACGCGCAGTTTCGCGATCGCTTTGGCCAGTTCCGCAGATGCCTGAGCGTAATCCACGTCACCATGAGAGCTCTTAATGTGCTCTTCAGCCTTACGCTTCGCTTCCAGGGCTCTCGCTTCATCGAGATCCTGTCCGCGAATCGCGGTATCAGCCAGAACGGTCACGCTGCCAGGCTGCACTTCGAGAATGCCGCCGGACAGATAGATAAACTCTTCATGACCGAACTGTTTAACGATGCGGATCATACCAGGCTTAATGGCGGTGAGCAGCGGTGCGTGACCCGGGAAAATACCCAGTTCACCTTCACTACCCGTTACCTGGATTTTTTCGACCAGACCAGAGAACATTTGCTGCTCTGCGCTGACGACGTCCAGGTGGTAAGTCATTGCCATATCACCCTCCGATTAAGGCGTTAAAGTTTTTTGGCTTTTTCCACGGCTTCGTCGATAGAACCAACCATGTAGAACGCCTGCTCTGGCAGGTGGTCGTATTCGCCTTCCATGATGCCTTTAAAGCCACGGATGGTGTCTTTCAGGGATACGTATTTACCCGGAGAACCGGTGAATACTTCCGCAACGAAGAACGGCTGGGACAGGAAGCGCTGAATTTTACGTGCGCGTGCTACCACCAGTTTGTCTTCTTCAGACAGTTCATCCATACCCAGGATGGCGATGATGTCTTTCAGTTCCTGATAACGCTGCAGCAGAGACTGTACGCCACGCGCGGTGTCGTAGTGTTCCTGACCAACAACCAGCGGATCCAACTGACGGCTGGTGGAGTCCAGCGGGTCAACTGCCGGGTAGATACCCAGAGAGGCGATCTGACGGCTCAGTACCACGGTTGCATCTAAGTGAGCAAAGGTGGTTGCTGGGGATGGGTCAGTCAAGTCATCCGCAGGTACGTATACCGCCTGAACGGAGGTGATAGAACCGGTTTTGGTAGAGGTGATACGTTCCTGAAGAACACCCATCTCTTCCGCCAGGGTCGGCTGGTAGCCTACCGCTGATGGCATACGACCCAGCAGTGCGGATACTTCTGTACCGGCCAGGGTGTAACGATAGATGTTATCAACGAACAGCAGAACGTCACGACCTTCGTCACGGAACTTCTCTGCCATGGTCAGACCGGTCAGAGCAACGCGCAGACGGTTTCCCGGCGGCTCGTTCATCTGGCCATATACCAGGGATACTTTGTCCAGAACGTTGGAGTCAGTCATTTCGTGGTAGAAGTCGTTACCCTCACGAGTACGTTCACCCACGCCCGCAAACACGGAGTAACCGGAGTGTTCGATCGCGATGTTACGGATCAGCTCCATCATGTTTACGGTTTTACCTACACCCGCACCACCGAACAGACCAACTTTACCGCCCTTAGCGAACGGACACATCAGGTCGATAACTTTGATGCCGGTTTCCAGCAGTTCCTGAGAGCTGGACAGCTCTTCATAGGAAGGTGCCGCGCGGTGGATAGCCCAACGCTCTTCTTCACCGATATCGCCTTTCATGTCGATCGGGTGACCCAGGACGTTCATGATACGACCCAGAGTTGCTTTACCTACCGGGACTTCGATCGGGTGCTCGAGATCTTTGACTTCCAGACCACGACGCAGACCGTCGGAAGAACCCATGGCGATGGTACGTACGATACCGCCGCCGAGCTGCTGCTGAACTTCCAGCACCAGGCTCTCTTTACCATTCATAACCTCAAGAGCATCGTACACGCGCGGTACGGCATCCTGAGGGAATTCGACGTCAACCACGGCGCCGATTACCTGGACAATTTTTCCAGTAGCCATCTTGAATCCTCTACGAATTAACCTGGTTATACCGCGGATGCACCACCGACGATTTCGGTGAGTTCCTGAGTAATGCTGGCCTGACGAGCTTTGTTGTATACCAACTGCAGCTCTTTAATCAGGCTGCCGCCATTGTCGGTCGCGGCTTTCATCGCCACCATACGTGCGGCCTGCTCGCTGGCCAGGTTTTCTACCACGCCCTGATAAACCTGAGACTCGACATAACGACGCAGCAGGGTATCCAGCAGCGCTTTCGGGTCTGGCTCATACAGGTAATCCCAGGATTTACGCTTCAATTCATCATCATCTGATGCCGGCAGAGGCAGCAGTTGGGTGATGGTTGGCGTCTGAGACATGGTGTTAATAAATTTGTTGCTGACAACGTACAGTCTGTCCAGACGACCTTCATCGTAGGCCTGCAGCATCACTTTAACCGGACCGATCAGTTCGGACAGGGAAGGGTTATCCCCCATACCTGTTACCTGAGCAATCACATTACCGCCAACGGAGTTAAAGAAAGACACGCCCTTAGAGCCGATCATTGCGATATCGCACTGAACGCCTTTATCGGACCATGCTTTCATATCCGCCAGCAGCTTTTTGAACAGGTTAATGTTCAAGCCACCGCACAGACCACGGTCGGTCGACACCACCAGGTAGCCCACGCGCTTAACGTCGCGTTCTTCCAGGTAAGGGTGCTTATATTCCAGATTACCATTCGCAAGGTGACCAATCACTTTGCGCATGGTCTCTGCATAAGGACGGCTGGCCGCCATGCGATCCTGCGATTTACGCATTTTGGAAGCGGCGACCATCTCCATCGCTTTAGTGATCTTCTGCGTGTTCTGGACGCTTGCGATCTTACTACGTATCTCTTTTGCGCCGGCCATGAGCTTCTCCTCAATGCCTTGCGGTCCGCCCTAAAGCAGACCGCCAGACGTTACCAGGACTGGGTTGCCTTGAAGGAATCGAGGATAGCTTTCAGCTTGCCTTCGATTTCATCGTTATAGCCACCGGACTGGTTGATCTCTTGCATCAGCGGAGCGTGGTCACGGTCAACGTAAGCCAGCAGAGCGGCTTCGAAGCTACCGATTTTCGCCAGTTCCACATCTTCGAGGTAACCGCGTTCAGCCGCAAACAGCACCACACCCTGCTGTGCTACAGACATTGGGGCGTACTGTTTCTGCTTCAGCAGTTCAGTTACTTTCTGACCGTGGCTCAGCTGCTTACGAGTAGCTTCATCCAGGTCGGAAGCGAACTGAGAAAACGCTGCCAGTTCACGATACTGCGCCAGTGCGGTACGAATACCACCGGACAGTTTCTTGATGATCTTGGTCTGCGCTGCACCACCTACACGAGATACGGAGATACCCGGGTTAACTGCCGGACGAATACCGGAGTTGAACAGGTTGGTTTCCAGGAAGATCTGACCATCTGTAATGGAAATTACGTTGGTCGGAACGAACGCAGAAACGTCACCCGCCTGGGTTTCGATAATCGGCAGAGCGGTCAGGGAGCCGGTTTTACCTTTAACTTCACCATTGGTGAACTTCTCAACGTATTCCGCGTTTACGCGGGATGCGCGCTCCAGCAGACGGGAGTGGAGGTAAAATACGTCGCCCGGGAATGCTTCACGTCCTGGTGGACGACGGAGCAGCAGGGAAACCTGACGGTAAGCAACAGCCTGTTTAGACAGGTCATCGTAAACGATCAGCGCGTCTTCACCGCGGTCACGGAAGTATTCGCCCATTGCGCAACCGGCATATGGCGCCAGGTATTGCAGAGCAGCAGATTCAGACGCGGTCGCCACAACAACGATGGTGTTGGACAGTGCGCCGTGTTCTTCCAGTTTACGAACCACGTTAGAAATGGTGGACGCTTTCTGGCCGATAGCCACGTACACACATTTGATACCGGAATCACGCTGGTTGATGATGGCGTCGATTGCCATCGCAGTTTTACCTGTCTGACGGTCACCGATGATCAGCTCACGCTGGCCACGACCGATTGGGATCATGGCATCAACAGATTTATAACCTGTCTGTACTGGCTGGTCGACGGACTGACGTTCGATTACGCCTGGTGCGATAACTTCGATTGGCGAGAAGCCATCGTTATCAACCGGACCTTTACCGTCAATTGGGGAACCCAGAGTATTCACCACACGACCCAGCAGGCCACGGCCAACCGGAACTTCCAGAATACGACCCGTACACTTAACCTTCATGCCTTCGGCGAGGTCAGCGTATGGACCCATCACAACGGCACCTACGGAGTCGCGCTCCAGGTTCAGTGCGATAGCGTAACGGTTACCCGGCAGGGAAATCATCTCACCCTGCATACAATCGGCCAGGCCGTGAATGCGGATAACACCGTCACTTACAGAAACAATAGTACCTTCGTTGTGAGCTTCGCTCACAACATTGAACTGAGCAATGCGCTGCTTGATCAGTTCGCTGATTTCGGTGGAATTCAGTTGCATGCTCCAGTCCCCTTAAGACTGCAAGACGTCTGCAAGGCGCTCAAGACGGCCGCGTACGCTGCCATCAATGACCATATCACCCGCTCGGATGATTACGCCTGCCATTACAGACTTATCGATTTTGCAATTCAGCTTAACTTTGCGTGACAGACGTTTTTCCATCGCTGCTCTAATCTTCGTAAGCTGTTCATCACTCAGTGCATTGGCAGAAGTGACTTCTACCTCAGAGATAGCCTCACTGGCTGCACGCAGATGAATAAACTGCTCAAGAACATCCGGGAGCGCATTCAGACGGTTATTTTCAGCCATTACCCTAATCAGGTTTTGGCCGCTTTCGTCCAACTGCTCACCGCACACGGCGATAAACGACTCAGCGAGCGTTTCCGGCGCCAGCGCGCCAGAGAGAAGCTCTGCCATTTGTTCGTTTTTCGTCACCTCAGCGGCAAACGTCAGCATATCCTGCCAACGGTCAACGCTTTGGTGCTCAACGGCAAAGTCAAAAGCTGCTTTGGCGTAGGGGCGAGCTACCGTAATAAATTCAGACATCAGCCCCTCCCTCCTTACAGTTCAGCGACAAGTTTGTCCACGATGTCGCTATTAGCAGCTTCATCCACGGAACGTTCGATGATCTTCTCGGCGCCAGCAACAGCCAGGATAGCAACTTGCTTACGCAGCTCTTCGCGAGCACGTTTACGCTCGGCGTCAATTTCCGCCTGCGCCTGTGCCACGATTTTAGTACGTTCCTGCTCTGCTTCAGTTTTAGCTTCGTCCAGGATCTGAGCACGGCGTTTGTTCGCCTGCTCAATGATTACCTGAGCTTCCGCCTTCGCTTTTTTCAGCTGGTCGGTCGCGCTGGCCTTTGCAAGGTCAAGATCCTTATGTGCTCGTTCTGCAGAAGCAAGGCCGTCAGCAATTTCTTTTTGACGTTTTTCGATGGCAGCCATTAAAGGCGGCCATACGTACTTCATGCAGAACAGAACGAACAGGACAAACGCGATGGCCTGGCCGAGGATTGTTGCGTTAAGATTCACAGCACAATGCCTCTATCTAGTTAACGTTCTGATATTGCTCTTAATTCAAGCAACGCTTACTACGCGACAGCAAACATCACGTACAGACCCAGACCTACAGCGATCATTGGGATTGCATCCACCAGACCCATAACGATAAAGAACTGAGTACGCAGCAGAGGAATCAGATCCGGTTGACGCGCTGCGCCTTCCAGGAATTTACCCCCGAGGATGCCGATACCGATCGCAGCACCGATTGCCGCCAGACCCATCATCACAGCGGCAGCAATGTACAGCAGATCCATATTCAGGTTTTCCATGACAGTCTCCAGTTTGTTTCAGTTAAAACGTAGTAGTGTTGGTAAATTAATGCTCTTCAGATGCCATCGACAGATAGACAATCGTCAGAACCATAAATATGAAGGCTTGCAGCGTGATAATCAGTATGTGGAAAATGGCCCATGGCACATTCAGGATCCACTGTGACCACCACGGCAACAGACCAGCAATCAGAATGAAAATCAGCTCACCGGCATACATGTTGCCGAACAGTCGCAGACCAAGAGAAATTGGTTTGGACAGCAGGCTTACCCCTTCAAGGATTAAGTTGACAGGGATGAACGCCCAGTGATTGAACGGCTGCAGCGTCAACTCTTTCGCGAAGCCGCCGATGCCTTTCATTTTGATGCTGTAGAACAGAATGAGGATAAATACGCCCAGCGCCATCGACAGGGTGATGTTTACGTCAGCAGACGGAACCACACGCAGAGCCGGCAGGCCAAAGATATGCTCACCGATGTACGGCAGCAGGTCGATAGGCAGTAAATCCATCAAGTTCATCAGGAATACCCAGACGAAAATCGTCAGGGCCAGCGGAGCAATCAGCTTGCTTTTGCCATGGTACATGTCTTTCACGCTACCATGCACAAAGCCGATTACCAGCTCAATCGCGGTCTGAAATTTACCTGGTACGCCGCTGGTCGCCTTTTTAGCTACGCTACGGAACATAAGCAGGAACAACAGACCCAGAACCACCGAGAAGAAAATGGAGTCAATATTGAGCGTCCAGAAGGTGGCTGGGGGGTTGTGCGGATCCACCAGCGAGAATGTACGTAGGTCCAACTGAAGGTTATTCAGATGGTGTCCTATGTAATCCTGCGGCGTCATATTTTCTGAAGCCATGATGCCTTTACCCTTTGTTGTTAATTACAGCCGGCGCCAGTATCTGAACCACCAGCACCAAAACCCACGTAACGATCAGCGGCATGAATACCGCTTTCAAAACAGCCAACGCCACCACCAGCAAAACCAGCATAGCTAACACCTTGAAGGCTTCGCCGAAGGCGAACGTCCAGGCTACTCGGCCTTTAGCTGGTGTATGCGCCTGGTGACGCCAGGCAAATATCATAAACAACACATTAGGCAGCAACACTGCCAATCCACCGCACAATGCGGAGATGCCCCAGAAAGGGTCTTTGAGGCTAAACAGCAATCCACTTGCTATTACCGCCAGAAACTGTGTGAGCAAAAGCTTACGAGCAACGTTTCGACTCAAGAGCGACATAGACATCACGTTTTTACTCCTGCTCCCTTCGAGGTATGCCGCGTGTCGTATAAAACGTTCTTTATGGCTTAGAGTCAAGCATCAAAAAGCGGTCAAATTATACGGTGCGCCTTCGTGATTTCAAACAATAAGTAGCTAAAAAGTGAATAAATGTTTAAATATTTTTCGCTACCCCACATTTATCACTTTTAAGCAAACTGTGAACGATCATGCAAAACTGCAAATGCCGCGTAAATACTGGCGGCAAAGCGTGCACCAGATCACATATTGAACATATTCACCTTCGCATAATTTATTTACGTGGCAAATGATGCCTTTTCATCTTTTTGATATTTAAGCGTAAAAATAGCCACTTTTTCAAAAACAACAGCTAACAACAAAAAAACCACGCATTGACATTTATAATAAAAAATTAACACAACGGGTGGTTCTTACGTTCTATTTTTAGCAGACTGATATTTTCACAGCTGACTTGTTTCGCTTTTAACAAAAAACGGTACGTTATAGTTATGATGCAAAACCGTAAGGCGCTAGTGAATTGTAACGACATTTAACCACACTATTCCCTATGACTTTTAACACCTGAATAGCCGTTTTTTTTCTATTTTTTTTGATAAAAATTAAATTTTGTTTGGCTTAATAACCACCAGATGACGTTCACCATCCAGTTGCGGAACGCGTAATTTTTCGACCGACTCGACGCTGAATTCTGCAGGCAACGAAGCAATTTCGTCTTCTGGCAACTGCCCTTTTAGCGCATAAAAACGCCCATCCAGGCCAGGCAAATGATGGCACCAACTCACCATATCAGTAAGTGACGCGAACGCACGGCTAATGACCCCATCGAACGGCGGCTCTGAAGGGAATTCTTCAACGCGACTTTGCACAGGCGTGATGTTAGTAAGCGCAAGCTCATGCTGCACCTGACGCAAGAAACGGACGCGTTTTCCCAGACTATCCAGCAGTGTGAAATGCGCTTCTGGGCGCACGATAGAGAGAGGAATACCCGGCAGGCCCGGTCCCGTACCCACGTCGATAAAACGCTCCCCCTTCAGATACGGCGCGACGACAATACTGTCCAGAATATGGCGCACCAGCATTTCGTTAGGATCCCGTACCGACGTCAAGTTGTACGCTTTGTTCCATTTGTGCAGCATATCGACATACGCAATCAGCTGATTTTTCTGGTGATCGGTAAGAGAAATACCAGCATCAGCCAGCAGACGAGAGAGTTTGTTGAGCACGGTCGTTACCTGTTCATAATCAATTTCCCGATGAGCTATAGCTTATCGGGACTACAAATTGGTAGGGCGGGCAGGCGAAGCGCCCGCCGCCAAAATAGTGTTATCAAGCGCTGCGGCGCAGCATACCTTGTTTCTTCAGCCATACCAGCAGAATGGAAATGGCGGCAGGCGTTACGCCAGAAATACGCGATGCCTGGCCGATCGATACCGGTTTGTGATCGTTCAGCTTGGCGATAACTTCATTCGACAAGCCTGAGACCTGACGATAATCCAGCGTTGCAGGCAATAGGGTGTTCTCATTACGCTGTTGTCTTTCGATTTCTTCCTGCTGACGGGCGATATACCCTTCGTATTTCACCTGAATCTCAACCTGTTCCGCGGCCTGAGCATCGTCGAGCGCTGGTGCGAACGCAGATAAAGAGGTCAACTGAGCATAGGTCATATCCGGGCGGCGCAGGAGATCTTCACCGCTGGCTTCACGTGACAAAGGCGTAGCCAGGTGAGCATTCACTTCTGCTGCAGATTCCGCTAACGGATTTACCCAGGTTGATTTGAGACGCTGACGTTCCTGTTCGATACGCTCCAGCTTCTCGTTGAAACGAGCCCAGCGCTCGTCGTCCACCAGACCCAGTTCACGACCAATTTCGGTCAGACGCAGGTCGGCGTTATCTTCGCGCAGCATCAAACGGTATTCTGCGCGTGAGGTGAACATGCGGTACGGTTCTTTGGTGCCAAGCGTACACAGATCGTCCACCAGTACACCAAGATAAGCCTGATCGCGACGCGGCGCCCAGCCGTCTTTCTCAGCAGACAAGCGCGCGGCGTTCAGACCCGCCAACATCCCTTGCGCAGCAGCTTCTTCGTAACCGGTAGTACCGTTAATCTGGCCCGCAAAGAACAGACCCTGGATGAATTTGCTTTCCAGAGTGGGTTTCAGGTCGCGCGGATCGAAGAAATCATACTCAATCGCGTAGCCAGGACGGACGATTCTGGCATTTTCCATTCCCTGCATGGAGCGGACAATTTGCATCTGCACATCGAACGGCAAGCTGGTGGAGATACCATTCGGATAAATTTCGTTAGACGTCAGTCCTTCCGGTTCGAGGAAGATCTGATGCTGATTACGATCGGCAAAGCGCATCACTTTGTCTTCGATCGACGGGCAGTAGCGCGGACCGATACCTTCGATCACGCCTGCGTACATCGGGCTACGATCGAGGTTATTGCGGATCACGTCATGGGTTCTCTCATTGGTATGCGTGATGTAACACGGCATCTGACGCGGATGTTGAGAAGCATCGCCCAGGAATGAGAAGACCGGCATCGGGTTATCGCTGTTTTGCTGGCCGAGCACGCTGAAATCAATAGTGCGTGCATCGATACGCGGCGGCGTACCGGTTTTCAGGCGGCTGACGC
>NZ_SZWS01000010.1:4333-16638 GCF_005281245.1 Citrobacter sp. wls826 | reverse complement strand
CGGCAGTTCACGCAGACGGCGTGACAGCGGGATAGACGGCGGATCGCCAGCACGGCCGCCGCTGTAGTTGTCCAGACCAATATGAATTTTGCCGTCAAGAAAAGTCCCTACGGTTAACACAACCGCTTTGGCACGGAACTTCAGTCCCATTTGGGTCACTGCACCCACAACACGATCGTTTTCAACAATCAGATCTTCAACTGCCTGTTGGAAGATCATCAGATTAGGTTGATTCTCGAGTGCGGTGCGTACAGCCTGGCGATAGAGCACACGGTCGGCCTGAGCTCGGGTAGCACGAACGGCTGGCCCTTTGCTGGCGTTTAGTATCCTAAACTGGATACCTGCATGGTCGATCGCTTTTGCCATCAACCCACCAAGCGCATCCACTTCTTTTACCAGGTGTCCCTTTCCAATACCGCCGATCGCCGGGTTGCAGCTCATCTGTCCCAGAGTGTCGATATTGTGTGTCAAAAGCAGAGTCTGTTGACCCATTCGCGCCGCGGCCATTGCGGCCTCGGTGCCTGCATGACCCCCGCCAATGATGATGACGTCAAAAGGATCCTGATAAAACATGGTAATTGCCTCGCATAACGCGGTGTGAAAGTGGATTGAAGCCCGGGCCGTGGATTCTACTCAACTTTAGTCGATCGAGAAAGCCCTGGGATCCTGGGTATTAAAAAGAAGATCTTTTTATTTAGAGATCTGTTTTATTGTGATCTCTTATTAGGATCGCAACTTTCTGTGGATAAGGGCGATCCTTCGAATAAGATCAACAGGTTGTTGAGGATCATTAGCTGTGAATGATCGGTGATCCTGGCCCGTATAAGCTGGGAGCAGAATGAAGGGTTATACACAACTCAAAAACTGAACAACGGTTGTTCTTGGGATAACTACCGGTTAATCCAAGCTTTTAACCAGAGTTATCCACATAAAAAAGTACGATCTTTACAAATCTCTGAGCAATGGATGCCAGGATCCCAGCCAAATTTCAGCCGGATCTTCCGGAATTTCATGTTCCAGTACGTTGATCCTGAGCGTTTCGCCGATCTGTTTTGCCCCGCAGGCTTTCAGTTCGGCTTCCAGCTTGTCGATTGCGCCGCAAAAGGTGTCATATTCACGACTGCCGATCCCGATTGCACCAAAGTGCACTTGTGAAAGGTCCGGTTTTTGCTCGCATAAGGCATCATATAAAGGCTGCAGGTTGTCAGGAATGTCTCCCGCACCGTGCGTGGAGCTAATAATCAGCCAGATCCCATCAGTCGGGACCTCTTCAAGCATTGGCCCATGCAGTATTTCGCTGGAAAAACCCGCGTCGTCCAGTTTTTCAGCCAGATGCTCTGCTACATATTCCGCACTGCCAAGCGTGCTGCCGCTGATAAGAGTGATTTCTGCCATGATCGCCCACCTTTATAAAGAGGGCGTATTGTACGCTGTGAGCGAGCTGGGATCTACCTGTGGAAAAATAGGGGATTAAAAAAAGCGATCATGGCTTGATGGTACGCATGATCGGGTTTTGCAGGACGATCAGGGTCTCCGTGGACTGAATTTCATCAATTGTTTGGATCTTGTTGATAAGTACCTGCTGTAACGCGTCGATCGACTTGCACATCACCTTTATAAAGATGCTGTAGTGCCCGGTGGTGTAATACGCTTCGGTCACCTCATCGAGGCTTTCCAGTCTGGCCAACGCTGACGGATAGTCTTTCGCACTTTTCAGGATGATGCCGATAAAGCAGCCGACGTCATAGCCCAACTGTTTGGGACTAACATCAATCCGTGCGCCGGTAATAATCCCGGCCTGCTTCATCTTCTCTACGCGAACGTGAATTGTCCCCGGGCTAACGCCGAACTGTTTGGCTAATTCGGCATAGGCCGTTCGGGCATTTTCCATCAGGGCGTCAAGAATGCCGCGGTCCAGATTGTCGATCTGATAATTTTCCATAGGTTTTTCTTATGTAGATTAATGATTCCCTCTATTTTAGACGTTAATTTTAACGAATCAAAATCGAAGGCGGCTTTTTGTTTGTTGATTATTGAATATTACCTACATTCTGTTGCTTAATCATAGGCAACAGGACACAGGAGTACACATAATGAAAACCGCTTACATTGCCAAACAACGTCAAATTAGCTTCGTAAAATCTCATTTTTCTCGTCAGCTGGAAGAGCGTTTAGGTCTGATCGAAGTTCAGGCTCCGATCCTCAGCCGCGTAGGAGATGGCACGCAAGATAACTTGTCGGGCTGTGAAAAAGCGGTGCAGGTGAAGGTTAAAGCATTGCCAGACGCTCAATTCGAAGTGGTTCATTCACTGGCGAAGTGGAAGCGTCAAACATTAGGACAACACGACTTTAGCGCAGGCGAAGGGCTGTACACGCATATGAAGGCCCTGCGTCCCGATGAAGATCGCCTTTCCCCGCTGCACTCAGTGTATGTTGACCAGTGGGACTGGGAGCGCGTGATGGGCGACGGCGAGCGTCAATTCTCCACTCTGAAAAGCACGGTAGAGGCTATCTGGGCGGGAATTAAGGCTACCGAAGCTGCGGTGAGCAAAGAGTTTGGTCTGGCACCGTTCCTGCCAGAGCAGATTCACTTTGTTCATAGCCAGGAACTGTTATCTCGTTATCCTGGTCTTGACGCAAAAGGTCGTGAACGTGCGATCGCTAAAGAGCTGGGCGCGGTATTCCTGGTGGGGATCGGCGGCAAGCTCAGCGACGGTCACCGCCATGATGTACGTGCGCCGGATTATGATGACTGGAGTTCAGCATCCGAGCTGGGTCACGCCGGTCTGAACGGTGATATTTTGGTCTGGAACCCGGTACTGGAGGATGCGTTTGAGCTGTCTTCTATGGGGATCCGTGTGGATGCTGACGCTCTGAAACATCAGCTGTCTCTGACCGGAGATGAAGATCGTCTGAGTCTGGAATGGCACCAGGCGCTGCTGCGCGGTGAAATGCCACAGACGATTGGTGGAGGAATTGGGCAGTCGCGTCTGACCATGCTGTTGCTGCAATTACCACACATTGGTCAGGTTCAGTGTGGCGTATGGCCGGCACAGGTACGTGAAAGCGTCGCCTCTCTGTTGTAAGAATTAACGCCGCCAGCGTCTGAGCAGGCGGCTTCGCATCCCGGTATCAAAGCGCCAGATATGATCGAAAATGCGCATGATGCCGGGTTTACCATGTGCTGACATCGCCACCGCGTGAAAACGGTGTTGGTGCACCCGCTGTAATTCCCCCACTTTGCTGACAACCTCATCGGGCAATCGCTGAGCGATAAAATCTGAGATCACCACCGCATCAGCATCAAACCATTCCCGACCCTGCATGCGCTCAGTAATGGCGCGAAAACAGCTGGCAATATCGGTACCGCCGCGAAAGCGCTGACTTAAAAAACGGATCGCCTGTTCGATGCCCTCCGGGCCGGATAGCTCATAGCGCACTACTTCTGTTGAAAACAGCATGATGAAACAACGTCGGTTATCGGCAAGGGCGACGCGCATTAGCGCCAGGCAAAAGGCTTTCGCACACTGCTCATTAAACCCACCCATCGATCCCGAAGTATCAACGCAGACGATAAACGGTCCGCGCGGTTGCTCGTCAAAATCCTGATGCACCACGGGGCGTTCCGTGACTTTCTCACGCCATGCTTCGCCGTGCAGGCGATAGGTCAACAGCTGCTTTTCCACCAGTCGTCGGTAGAACTCGTATTCCAGTTCGGTAATGCCCAGCGTGGCCAGTTCCGGCGGCAGCAGGCGCAGGATATCGTCGCTTTGCTGGATGCCATCTACTTGCTCCGGGACGGTTGCCGGTTCGCGCACCAGGGTGCGGAAGGTTTCCATTGGCGCATCTTTACGCGGTACGGATTTCGCTTCTCTGGAACGGCCTAACTGCTCAGCCAGACGCTGGAGTTCAGGTTGTTGCGTCAGGAATTCGCCATATTTCACCATCAACTGATAATCACCGCGCTTGATTTGACCTGCGCTCATATCCCACAACCGGCCTGCGGCGTTGTCATTTTCTGCCAGTACGGGTTCCAGTTGCCCGCTAAGGGTCATCCGTTCCTGTACTTCACTGAGCAAATGCTCGCGCTCTTCTTCCAGCAGTTGCTGATTCAGCGTTGTGGTTTGCACCACCAGGCTCAGGCGCCAGCGCTGGAGAAAAAGCGTATGTAGGGCAGGCGTAAACGCGCTGTTGTCATTGACCAACTGCTGCGCTTGTCCGGCCCATGGCGAATGGAGGTGGTGCAATAGCGACAATATTTGCGGTAGCTGGACGATAAACTGCGCATGAGAGAGGAGCTGGCTTTGTTGATAGCATATAACCTCTTCCGCTAACTCCGGCGGTACATGGGTATCTTTGAGGCGGCTACGCAAAGATTCACGCCAGCGGGGAATATCGTCAGTGATCGCTTTTTTAAGGCGAGGGAATTTGTTAAAAAATACCACCATCTTTGGAGAAGCCAGCAGGGCGACGATCATCTCTTCGATCATCGCTTCTTCACTGACTGCCAGCATGATGTTGAGCGTATCAAGGGTCAGCATTGTTGCGCCTGGCGGATTTGTGCCCCGACATCCTGCAGACTGGCCTCAATGCGGCCTAACCAGTCGCTATGAATAAACAGACATTTTTGCTGCTCGCTAAATGCGCTGTGCTGCTGATGCCACTCGTTATCGAGCGCTTCAAGCTCCTGTTTTATTTCAGCGGGCATACTCTCTTGTGATGTACCGGGCAATGCCAGGCGAGAGCCTTGTAAGCTGACGTCGCGTACAACCAGGTGCTGCGCGCTATCCACTTCCATGTTCAGCGTCTGGGCAAAACCGATGCCGTTTAATTTTCCGCGGATCTCACCGCCTTTGGTTAACCACAGTTCCAGCGCACTACGTTCGAAAGCAATATGGATTACTTCCATATCATGCAGCTTTAAGGGTTTTTGCAGTAGTAATGTCACGACGGAAGACGTGGCCTCCGGCGGTAAATCATAATGAGGACGACGGCTGAACATGCCGCCCTGACGGATCACGGTGAATGCTGTTTTATCGCTTTGCTGCTGCTGGAGCTGAATGCGGCGCTGCACAATACTGCCCAGACGGGTCAGCATGGCTTGCTGTTGCCATGCGTGTCCGGTCATCAATATTTCCAGCTGCTGCTGCATCAGATTCAGGCTTTGTGCGTCGTACCACAGGCAATCTTTCAGCAGGATCAGGTCGATGGGAACTACCGCATCACGTCCGCTAAAGAAGGCGCTGGCCTGGAGCAAGCGAATGGCTTTTTTCCAGCGACGATCGGACACGTAGGGGGCATTCGGTAGCGTGTCCAGCTGCTGGCGCAGCATGAAAATAAGCTCAAACACGCGATCGGGAAGCGTGATGGCGCCAATGTCCTTTTGCCACTGGTAATACTCTTCATCCGTTACCTGTAACGATGCCGGGACCGGATTGTCGCTTTCATCCTGCTGACTTAACAGCATCGAGCGGAAGTTGGCCTTGTCCTGGACTTTATCCAGCCAAAGACGAATCAGCATACGGTCATACAGCGCTTCCAGGCTGCTGTCTGCTTCAGGCAGTTCGTTGGAGGCTGCCACCAGCAGGCGCATCGGGATTTTCTCTTCATGCGCGCCGTTGCGGAAGTGGCGTTCGTTGATGGCGGTCAGCAGGGTGTTAAGAATCGCCGGTCCCGCCTTCCAGATTTCATCGAGAAAGACGATTTCAGCTTCAGGGAGATAGCCTGCCGTTAAGCGTTCATAGCGACCTTCGTCTTTTAACGCCTGAATGGACAGCGGGCCGAAAACCTCTTCCGGCGTAGAGAAGCGCGTCATCAGATATTCGAAGGCGCGAGCATTTTGAAAGGCAAATTTCAGTCTGCGGGCAATTAAGCTTTTAGCGATCCCGGGAGGACCTAATAAGAAAACGCTCTCGCCGCTAAGTGCAGCCAGCAGACACAGACGAATGGCGTGGCTACGTTCATAAAGTCCCTTTTCCAGCGCATTGCTCAGACGGGAAATTCTTTCCGCTAATAAATGTGGGTGAGCCATAATGAAGTGGCGTCCTTTCGCCAAATGTACTGCATAAACAGCGAGTATAGATGCTTCACACCAGTGCAGTAATAGACTGAAGGTGCGCTTATTTTTCTTTGAGCCAGATTAATCTGGTCTCATTTAGGGGTACGATTTTGCGATTAATCGTGCATACTGTGCGCCTTTTTGTGGGCCAAGGGACGACGCACACATTTCTTATATATACACCAAATCAATCAAGCTGCACCAAGGCGGCAATGGAGTTTTCTTCTGGGATGGGGGGAATAACGAATGCAGCTCACGCGGAGGTAGCTTGAAAGATGATGTGTATAAACGAAAGACGAGTCTATGAGCACTGATAATAAACAATCATTGTCTGCGATTACCCTTGCGGCCATTGGGGTTGTCTACGGTGATATTGGTACCAGCCCACTTTATACGCTTCGTGAATGTTTGTCCGGCCAGTTTGGTTTTGGCGTTGAACGTGACGCCGTATTTGGCTTTCTCTCGCTGATTTTCTGGCTGCTGATCTTTGTTGTCTCCATTAAATACCTGACGTTTGTCATGCGCGCGGATAACGCCGGAGAAGGCGGGATCCTGACGCTGATGTCATTGGCCGGGCGTAATACTTCAGCACGAACAACCTCCATGCTGGTGATTATGGGGTTGATTGGCGGCAGCTTCTTCTATGGAGAAGTGGTGATAACGCCTGCTATCTCGGTGATGTCGGCGATTGAAGGTCTGGAGATCATTGCCCCGCAACTGGATACCTGGATTGTTCCGCTCTCGATAATCGTACTGACCCTGCTGTTTTTGATTCAAAAACACGGTACCGGCATGGTCGGTAAGCTGTTTGCGCCGATTATGCTGTTGTGGTTCCTGACGCTGGCAGTGTTAGGCGTGCGCAGTATTATTGGCAATCCGGAAGTGCTGCAGGCGCTCAATCCGTATTGGGCGGTGCATTTCTTCCTCGAATTCAAAACGTTGTCCTTTATTGCGCTGGGTGCGGTGGTGTTGTCGATTACCGGTGTTGAAGCGCTGTATGCGGATATGGGCCACTTCGGTAAGTTGCCGATTCGCCTGGCATGGTTCTCCGTGGTATTGCCTTCGCTGGTACTGAACTATTTTGGTCAGGGGGCGTTGCTGTTAAAGCATCCTGAAGCGATTAAAAACCCGTTCTTCCTGCTGGCACCGGACTGGGCGTTGATACCGCTCCTGATCCTCGCCGCGCTGGCAACGGTTATCGCTTCACAGGCGGTTATCTCCGGCGTCTTCTCACTGACGCGTCAGGCCGTGCGTCTGGGGTATTTATCGCCGATGCGTATCATCCATACCTCGGAAATGGAATCGGGCCAGATCTACATTCCTTTCGTTAACTGGATGCTCTATTTTGCAGTGGTTATTGTGATTGTGAGCTTTGAACACTCCAGTAATCTGGCTGCGGCGTACGGGATTGCGGTGACGGGGACGATGGTGCTGACCTCAATTCTGTCGACCACCGTGGCGCGCAAAAACTGGCACTGGAATAAATACTTCGTCTTCCTGATCCTGGTGGCGTTCTTGTGCGTCGATGTTCCGCTGTTCTCCGCGAACCTCGATAAACTGATTTCCGGCGGTTGGCTGCCTCTGACGCTGGGTCTGGTGATGTTCACCATCATGACCACCTGGAAAAGCGAGCGTTTCCGTCTGCTGCGTCGCATGCATGAGCACGGCAACTCTCTGGAGGCGATGATTGCCTCTCTGGAGAAATCACCACCGGTACGCGTGCCGGGAACGGCGGTGTACATGTCTCGTGCATTGAAC
The DNA here is from genome assembly GCF_005281245.1 of Citrobacter sp. wls826. Taxonomy (NCBI): domain Bacteria; kingdom Pseudomonadati; phylum Pseudomonadota; class Gammaproteobacteria; order Enterobacterales; family Enterobacteriaceae; genus Citrobacter; species Citrobacter sp. wls826. The sequence goes on along the minus strand of NZ_SZWS01000010.1, from coordinate 8,822 downwards.
GTCATCCCGTTTGCGCTACTGCATAACCTCAAACATAACAAGGTGCTGCATGAACGCGTTATTCTGCTGACGCTGCGCACGGAAGATGCACCATATGTTCACAACGTGCGTAGGGTGCAGATTGAGCAGTTATCGCCCACCTTCTGGCGCGTGGTGGCCAGCTACGGTTGGCGCGAAACGCCGAACGTTGAAGAAGTGTTCCATCGCTGCGGTCTGGAAGGCTTAAGCTGTCGGATGATGGAAACCTCGTTCTTCATGTCGCACGAGTCGTTGATTGTTGGAAAACGACCATGGTATCTGCGTCTGCGTGGCAAGCTGTATCTGCTACTACAACGCAATGCGCTGCGCGCCCCGGACCAGTTTGAAATCCCACCGAACCGGGTTATTGAGCTCGGTACTCAGGTCGAGATTTAATCTCATCGACGCCCTCTTTCATTGCGAAAGGGGGCGTTTTGTTTTGTCCCTCCCAGTTTTCATTTCATCGAATGATAATCCTTGCGAAACGTTTCGATGGCGATCACATTTTCGTAACTTCGCGGTGGTTTTATCTCCACTCTTCGCTCTACACTTATCTTCAGCGAAACGTTTCGCTAGTGGGGAAAGAAAATGAAGAAAGGCACGGTACTCAACTCTGAAATTTCATCGGTGATCTCCCGTCTGGGGCATACCGATACGCTGGTGGTGTGTGATGCAGGTTTACCCATCCCGAATAGCACAACGCGTATCGATATAGCATTAACCCAGGGCGTACCTTCTTTTATGCAGGTACTGGATGTGGTGACACGTGAAATGCAGGTCGAGGCGGCCATTCTCGCGACGGAAATTAAACAACATAATCCGCAACTCCACGAAACGTTGCTCAGCCACATTGAGCAACTGCAACAACACCAGGGAAACACCATAGAAATTCGTTACACCACGCATGAACAATTCAAAAAACAAACCGCAGACAGTCAGGCGGTAATTCGCAGCGGAGAGTGTTCTCCGTATGCGAATATCATTCTCTGTGCTGGCGTCACGTTCTGAGGCCATCATGAACGCATTACTGCAACTCAAAGGGATCGATAAAGCGTTCCCGGGCGTAAAAGCGCTATCCGGCGCCGCGCTGAATGTCTACCCAGGCCGCGTAATGGCGCTGGTGGGTGAAAACGGCGCGGGCAAATCCACCATGATGAAAGTGCTGACCGGGATCTATACCCGTGATGCCGGTTCTTTATTGTGGTTGGGAAAAGAGACCACCTTTAACGGCCCTAAATCCTCCCAGGAAGCCGGAATCGGTATCATCCACCAGGAGCTGAATTTGATCCCGCAACTCACTATCGCCGAGAACATTTTTCTTGGCCGTGAGTTCGTTAATCGCTTTGGCAAAATTGACTGGAAGAAGATGTACGCCGAAGCCGATCTGCTGCTTGCCAAACTGAATCTGCGCTTTAAAAGCGACAGACTGGTCGGTGAACTGTCGATTGGCGATCAGCAGATGGTTGAAATTGCCAAAGTGCTGAGCTTTGAATCGAAGGTCATCATTATGGATGAACCGACGGATGCGCTCACCGATACCGAAACCGAATCCCTGTTCCGCGTCATTCGCGAACTGAAATCTCAGGGACGCGGCATTGTCTATATTTCTCACCGCATGAAAGAGATCTTCGAGATTTGCGACGACGTGACCGTTTTTCGCGACGGGCAGTTTATTGCCGAGCGTGAAGTCGCCTCGCTGACCGAAGACTCGCTGATTGAAATGATGGTGGGACGTAAGCTGGAAGATCAATACCCGCGCCTGGAAAAAGCGCCGGGTGATATTCGCCTGAAGGTCGATAACCTGTGCGGCCCTGGCGTAAACGATGTTTCATTCACGCTACGTAAAGGCGAGATCCTTGGCGTATCGGGGCTGATGGGTGCCGGACGTACCGAGCTGATGAAAGTGTTGTACGGCGCATTGCCGCGCACCAGCGGTTACGTCACGCTTGATGGCCATGAAGTGGTCACCCGTTCGCCGCAGGATGGGTTGGCTAACGGCATCGTCTATATTTCTGAAGACCGTAAACGCGATGGTTTAGTGCTGGGCATGTCGGTGAAAGAGAACATGTCACTAACCGCGCTGCGTTATTTCAGTCGCGCTGGTGGAAGCCTTAAACATAAAGACGAGCAGCAGGCGGTAGGTGATTTTATTCGTCTGTTCAATGTTAAAACGCCATCGATGGAACAGGCTATCGGCCTGCTTTCTGGCGGTAATCAGCAGAAAGTGGCGATTGCGCGCGGTCTGATGACCCGACCAAAAGTCCTGATCCTCGATGAACCAACGCGCGGCGTTGACGTTGGGGCTAAGAAAGAAATCTATCAGCTTATCAACCAGTTTAAGGCCGATGGGCTGAGCATCATTCTGGTCTCCTCTGAGATGCCAGAAGTATTGGGCATGAGCGATCGAATTATCGTTATGCATGAAGGGCATCTCGGCGGTGAGTTCACTCGCGAGCAGGCCACTCAGGAAGTATTAATGGCTGCCGCTGTGGGCAAGCTTAATCGCGTGAATCAGGAGTAAAAAAGATGACTACCCAGGCTGTTTCTGGTCGCCGTTATTTCACTAAAGCATGGCTTCTGGAGCAAAAGTCGCTCATCGCTCTGTTAGTGCTGATCGCGATTGTTTCCACCATGAGCCCTAACTTTTTTACCGTTAATAACCTGTTCAACATTCTCCAGCAAACGTCGGTGAACGCCATCATGGCCGTTGGCATGACGCTGGTTATCCTGACGTCGGGGATCGATCTGTCTGTCGGTTCTTTGCTGGCGCTTACCGGTGCGGTTGCGGCTTCCATTGTAGGGATTGAAGTCAATGCGCTGGTGGCTGTCGCTGCGGCTCTGGCGCTCGGCGCTGCTATTGGCGCGGTAACCGGGGTGATTGTCGCGAAAGGCCGGGTACAGGCGTTTATCGCGACCCTGGTGATGATGCTGCTGCTGCGTGGTGTGACCATGGTATACACCAACGGCAGTCCGGTTAATACCGGGTTTACTGACAATGCCGATCTGTTTGGCTGGTTTGGTATTGGTCGTCCGTTAGGCGTCCCTACGCCTGTTTGGATTATGGGGATTGTCTTCCTCGCGGCGTGGTACATGCTGCACCACACTCGTCTGGGTCGTTATATCTATGCGCTGGGCGGTAACGAAGCGGCAACGCGCCTGTCCGGTATCAGCGTAAGTAAAATCAAAATTATCGTTTATTCCCTGTGTGGTCTGCTGGCATCGCTGGCGGGCATCATTGAAGTAGCGCGCCTCTCCTCTGCGCAACCGACGGCAGGTACTGGCTATGAGCTGGATGCTATCGCCGCGGTGGTGTTAGGTGGTACCAGCCTGGCGGGTGGTAAAGGACGTATTGTTGGGACGCTGATCGGCGCATTGATTCTTGGTTTCCTCAATAATGGTTTGAATTTGTTAGGTGTATCCTCCTATTACCAGATGATCGTCAAAGCGGTGGTGATTTTGCTGGCGGTACTGGTAGACAACAAAAAGCAGTAACAACGATTACAGGACATCTTAAATATGAACATGAAAAAACTGGCTACCCTGGTTTCTGCTGTTGCGCTGAGCGCCACCGTGAGCGCGAATGCGATGGCGAAAGATACCATTGCGCTGGTGGTCTCCACCCTCAACAACCCGTTCTTTGTTTCTTTGAAGGATGGGGCGCAAAAAGAGGCCGATAAGCTGGGCTACAACCTGGTGATTCTGGATTCACAGAACAACCCGGCGAAAGAGCTGGCTAACGTTCAGGATTTAACGGTTCGTGGAACTAAAATTCTGCTGATTAACCCGACGGACTCCGATGCTGTTGGTAACGCTGTGAAGATGGCTAACCAGGCGAAAATTCCGGTTATCACCCTTGACCGCGTTGCGTCCAAAGGCGAAGTGGTAAGCCATATTGCATCTGATAACGTGCTGGGCGGTAAGATTGCGGGCGATTACATCGCGAAGAAAGCGGGTGAAGGCGCGAAAGTTATCGAACTGCAGGGTATTGCCGGTACTTCAGCGGCGCGTGAGCGTGGCGAAGGTTTCCAGCAGGCTGTTGCGGCACACAAATTTAACGTACTGGCCAGCCAGCCGGCCGACTTCGACCGCACCAAAGGTCTGAACGTCATGCAGAACCTGCTTACCGCGCATCCTGACGTGCAGGCCGTATTTGCCCAGAACGATGAAATGGCGTTGGGTGCGCTGCGCGCACTGCAAACTGCGGGTAAATCTGATGTGATGGTGGTTGGATTTGACGGTACTCCAGATGGCGAAAAAGCAGTAAATGATGGCAAACTGGCTGCGACCATTGCTCAGCTGCCGGATCAGATCGGCGCGAAAGGCGTTGAGACTGCGGATAAAGTACTGAAAGGCGAGAAGGTTCAGGCTAAATATCCGGTTGACCTGAAGCTGGTCATCAAGCAGTAATACCGATTCAGGTCGCTCGCGGCCTGATGGAGACATAAAGACGCCATCCCCGTATCGGGTTTTG
>NZ_SZWS01000010.1:0-4263 GCF_005281245.1 Citrobacter sp. wls826 | reverse complement strand
GCACGCGCCACCCTAATCCGGTGGCGCACTTTGACTTGGAACACCAAATATGAAAACCGCAGGCAACCTCGTTGTTCTTGGCAGTATCAATGCCGATCACATCCTCAACCTTAACTCTTTCCCGACACCTGGTGAAACCGTAACCGGTAACCATTATCAGGTCGCATTTGGTGGTAAAGGCGCGAATCAGGCTGTTGCTGCGGGGCGTAGTGGCGCGAATATCGCATTTATTGCCTGTACGGGTGATGATGATATTGGCGAAAGTGTTCGTAAACAGTTAGCCAAAGATAATATCGATATTGCGCCGATTAGCGTAATTTCGGGGGAGTCGACCGGTGTGGCGTTGATTTTTGTGAATGGTGAAGGTGAGAACGTCATCGGCATTCATGCTGGTGCGAACGCGGCACTTTCGCCTGCGCTGGTGGAAGCTCAGCATGAGCGTATTGCCCAGGCGTCTGCCTTACTGATGCAGTTAGAGTCGCCGATCGAAAGCGTACTGGCTGCGGCAAAGATTGCACATCAAAATAAGACCACGGTAGCCCTTAACCCGGCCCCGGCACGTGAACTTTCTGACGAACTGCTGGCGCTGGTGGATATTATTACCCCGAATGAAACCGAGGCTGAAAAGCTCACGGGGATCCGGGTTGAAAACGATGAAGACGCGGCCAAAGCTGCGCAGGCATTGCACGCGAAGGGGATCCATACTGTACTGATTACCTTAGGCAGTCGCGGGGTGTGGGCCAGCGTAAATGGTGAAGGTCAGCGTGTGCCAGGGTTTAAAGTGGACGCCGTTGATACCATCGCTGCTGGGGATACCTTTAACGGCGCGTTAATTACAGCGTTACTGGAAGAGACTCCGCTGCCTGAAGCGATCCGATTTGCACATGCCGCTGCGGCGATTGCGGTCACCCGTAAGGGCGCACAGCCTTCCGTTCCATGGCGCGAAGAAATAGAAGCGTTTTTAAGTCAACAGAGGTAACGCTTGGCTACAATGAAGGACGTCGCCCGCCTGGCGGGGGTTTCCACGTCGACGGTTTCTCACGTCATTAATAAAGATCGCTTTGTCAGTGAGTCTGTCACTGACAAAGTTGAAGCGGCGATTAAAGAGCTTAACTACGCGCCCTCAGCGCTGGCGCGTAGTCTCAAGTTAAACCAGACCCACACTATTGGCATGTTAATCACTGCCAGTACCAACCCCTTTTATTCCGAGCTGGTGCGCGGCGTTGAACGTAGTTGTTTTGAACGCGGCTACAGCCTGGTGCTGTGCAACACTGAAGGTGATGAACAGCGCATGAACCGTAATCTGGAAACGTTAATGCAAAAACGGGTGGACGGCTTGCTGCTGCTCTGCACGGAAACACATCAACCTTCCAGGGAGATCATGCAACGCTATCCTTCTATACCGACCGTCATGATGGACTGGTCGCCTTTTGATGGTGAAAGCGATCTGATCCAGGATAACTCCCTGTTGGGCGGGGATTTAGCCACTCAACATCTTATCGAAAAAGGTTTTACGCGCATTGCCTGCATCACCGGGCCGCTGGATAAAACTCCAGCGCGTTTACGTCTGGAAGGATATCGGGCGGCAATGAAGCGGGCGGGGTTGCCGGTCCCGGAAGGTTACGAGATTACCGGTGACTTTGAGTTCGGCGGCGGCTTTGAAGCTATGCAAACGTTGCTGTCGCATAAACAGCGACCGCAGGCCGTTTTTACCGGCAATGATGCCATGGCGGTTGGCGCGTATCAGGCTCTGTACCAATCGGGATTGCGCATTCCGCAGGATATGGCGGTGGTGGGTTATGATGATATCGAGCTGGCGCGCTATATGACGCCGCCGCTGACGACCATCCATCAACCAAAAGATGAACTGGGCGAACTGGCCATCGATGTATTAATCCACCGGATGGCGCAGCCCGCATTACAGCAACAGCGCCTGCAACTTACTCCTGTTTTGATGGAGCGAGGGTCGGTTTAGGATTATGTCGCTCTTTAATCAGATTACGTCCATCTTTTGCTTTTAGCAGCATGAACATGAGCGCAGACACTACCGTGATAGCGCCCATCGTCATAAAGGTGTAGTGGAACTGCTCGACCGTATTGGTTCCTTCCATACCTTCATAGATACGCAGAACGGCAGCGCTGATGGCGACCCCTAAACTGATTGATAACTGCTGAGTAACGGCCAGCACACTGTTGCCGCTGCTGGCGTTTTCATCGGTCAGGTCCGCCAGAGTGATGGTATTCATGGAGGTAAACTGGGTGGACATCGCCATACCCAAAATGAACAACGGCAGGATCAACATCCAGACCGGCATGGCGGGAGATTGCAATGCGAACTGCGCAATCATCAGGCCGATAAATACCGTAACACCCACCAGTGTGGTTCTGTAGCCGAGCCGGCGCAGCACCTGCGTCACCATTGATTTCGCCAGTATTGATCCCAGCGCCGTTGGCGCCATCATGCAACCGGCTATCAGCGCCGGGTATCCAAAGCCTACCTGCAACATCAGCGGCATTAAGAAGGGCACGCACCCTGTACCCAGACGAGTGGCAAGGTTTCCGGCGATCCCGACGGAAAAAGTTCGGGTCTTAAATATAGGAAGCGATATTAGCGGCGTTGGGTGACGACGCGCGTGGCGAATGTAGGCGAGCAGTAACAGAATGCTGGCAAGAATAATGCTGAGCGCTATCCAGGTCTCGACAAGCTTCTCACCGAACAGCTCTACCCCGCTGGAAAACAACACCAGGCTCAAACCAAACAGAAAGAAACCGGTCATATCAAAACCGCGGCGCGGCGTGGTGAAGTTCGGCATATATTTGCGGGCATAGAAGATACCGGCAACCCCAATTGGAATATTAATCAGGAAGATCCAGTGCCAACTGGCCCACGTGACCAGTACACCGCCCAATACCGGACCTAAAATCGGCCCCACAAGTCCAGGCATGGTTACGAAGTTAAGCACGGGAAGCAGTTCGCTGCGGGGGTAAGCACGCAATAATGCCAGACGGGCAACGGGCATCATCATAGCGCCGCCAATGCCCTGAATGATGCGGAAAATCACCAGTTCGCTTAGGGAGCTGGACAGCGCACAGGCCAGCGAACCCAGCGTAAACAGGCTAACAGCTATCATAAAGACGCGCCGGGTACCAAACCTGTCTGCCAGCCATCCACTCACCGGGATCAGCATCGCGACCGTCAGGGTGTAACTGATAATGGCTGACTGCATGGCGAGCGGAGAGCGGTTAAGGCTGTGTGCTATTGCGGGTAAGGCGGTATTGAGGATCGTGGCGTCTAGTGCCTGCATAAAAAAGGCCATGGCTGCTATCCACGGTAGCCCGGCCATACTGCGTGATTTCTTTTCTGACATATTATTTATCCGGTAGCACGTTCGGTGCTATCAGCAATGCCTGACAGGCAGCGAAGGCGCGATCGCCATCGCTCTCATCTATTGCGTCGACAATGGCCTGGTGTAAATCCAGCTTGACCACGTCGTTATAGGTAATAGAGGTAAAGTAGGTCTGGTAAACGGAATGGAAGAGTGACGCGAAGGAGATAAGGAACGGGTTCGCACTCATTTCATAGATGTGTTCATGCCAGGCGATATCAACCTCAATCCAACGCTCGCGTCTGAAGTTTCTTTTCAGCTCGACCATTTCTTCCATCAGCGTGTTGAGATGCGCTTTCTGTTCTGCCGTACCTATAGTCGCCGCCAGTAAACACGCCTGAGGCTCCAGGCTGATACGCATCACCAGAAAATGTTTAATGACCTGAGAGAAATTATCTTCCGTCATCCACCAGGTGAGTAGCTCCTGGTCGAGGAAGTTCCAGTTTGCCTGCGGCATGACGCGTGTACCAATACGCGGGCGCGGTAATACCATACCTTTTGCCGTTAACGTCTTTACCGCTTCTCTTACCGCGGTACGACTCACGCCAAACTGATCGCCCAGCTCTATTTCGCCAGGCAATATAGCGCCCGGTGCGTATTCACCTTTTAATATTCGCTGAGCCAGCTTTTCGGCCAGAACGTAGGACAGGTTTTTCTGTGCGGCTAGCTGTTGGGCATTTAACGGCATGAATGGTTTTCCTTACTTTATTTCCTATTCATTAGTATGCCACCTGGAAGCGTTATTGCGGCTGCAAAAGCGGCAATTTGCTTATTTTATGGCATGTTAATGGTGGTTTTGCTGAAAAAACACGCACTCGGAAAGTTATTTTAAATTTCCCCTTGTCAGCCTGAAATAACTCCCTATAATGCGCCTCCA
>NZ_SZWS01000009.1:0-1448 GCF_005281245.1 Citrobacter sp. wls826 | reverse complement strand
CTCGACTGGTTAAATAATGCGCTTAACGTACTAAATTTTCCGATCTCCAAACTGACTCCTTATTCAACGTGACGAAGGTTCTTTGGCCAACTGCTGGAGCTGCTTCCCGAAATCAGGAAAGGCTGCGGCTGAAAGTACATCAGCAACAGCACTGGCTCTGGGATGGCCACGTTCAAGCCAGACCAGTTTGAGAGCAACTCCTGACTTATCCGTATCATGCGTGTGACGAGGCAAACAGGAATTACCAAACGGGCATTCAAAGGCATTCATGGCGTCGAAAAAGTTGCCGAAGAGTTCATCTGCCGGAATAGCAAACAGATGCCATTGCTGACGTATAGCGGAGATCATCGGCACATTTACACCATAGCGACAGAGTCTGCCTGTAAGCGGAACCGCAATGCCTAGGCGGCATGCCTGATAGCGAGCAGCGCCAAAATGGTGTGAGCCACCGTCGTTCATCCAGTAGAGTCTCCGCTCTGCCCACGGATATTCAGCAAACAGCATCCGGTCGATCCGTAACTCCCAGTGACGCATATTTTTTCGCAGGTGCTCTTCAGTCACAGGTTCAGCCAGCTCACGGCATCTCAGTACAGGAAACTCATCGATGTCCCGGATATCATGATCCATAGATTTCGAGGCCGAAATCCCCCAGATATCTGTGATGTCGCATGAAAAATGAGGGACATTTTCTTTGCTAATCAGCTGCTGAACCTCCGGAACAGCAAGTGAATGGCTTTCGAGCCGGCGCTGGTAGCCCGGTTTGCGGTACTCGATCGTCCAGGGACGGGAATGAATTGATGACAGAGAAAAAGACATCCAGTCCTGCCAGTAGACCACCGACCGTGTCCAGAACGTGTCGACAGGGGCGATGATCGGACAGGGAATTAGCTGCCCGGAAGCAATCGCCCCCTCCAGGCGGGCCTTCCCAGAGAATGGAGAATCTCCTCACGTATCCAGCCAGCGGTTCTGCGCCAGACAGAAGGCCTGGCTTCTGCCGCCTGATCGACAAATTTACCTCTTCCCGGTTCATCGCTCATATGCTTCCCCTGATGGTCATATTAGTCCTGATCACGTCCGGGCAGCGCGCAGGCATTCCGGGAATGCGCCAAAAGCGCATAGAGGCGCCCTCAGAAGTTGACCAGAGCACGGTTGTTAATGGCGCCGTAGCCCGGCGTAGCCGGTTGATCGATAGAAGATCGCTATTAACCCCCCCCTTCCCTGCAAAGCCATAACCCGCTTTCAATCGACTTAGGAGTGGATATGCGCCTTCGGAGTGGTCACGACAAGGCTTAGCCGCAGTCGGGGCGTATCTCCGCGTTAGCGGGCCATCAGGGCCGCTTACGGGCGTGTTATATAAAACTTCCAGCCAGTACTACTAACAGCGACTAAAAAGTTTAGTTACATCATCCAGCATTAAAAGCGATGTAGTTCCCGGCCTTCGGCCGGGG
>NZ_SZWS01000012.1:181905-183795 GCF_005281245.1 Citrobacter sp. wls826 | reverse complement strand
CATCAAATAAGTGAAGAAGCCCATCCTGCCGGATGGGCTTTTTTGCGTCTGCAGAGAATGGAACTGCCGGATGCAGCGTACCATTTTATCCAGCCCATAAAAGCCCACTCTATTTCAAACCGATTTTTCTCTTTCTCGAACATATCTGAATCCTTTCTCTGCTAATGAAAACCGTGATCTTTCTCTCATAATAAATTATAACAATTATATAACATTTATTTCACCAAAAAAGACACAACCACCATTGATAAATTAATGCAATCGTTGGCAGGGGTACAATTCTAATGGCTGATAGCAGTGTAACTGAGAACGGGGCGCTGGCAGACGGCGATACTCGGCGTCGTATATGGGCGATTGTCGGAGCATCATCAGGGAATCTGGTCGAATGGTTTGATTTCTATATCTATTCTTTCTGCTCTCTCTATTTTGCTCATATCTTTTTTCCATCAGGAAACACCACCACGCAACTCTTACAAACAGCCGGAGTTTTTGCTGCAGGCTTTCTGATGCGACCGATTGGCGGCTGGCTGTTTGGTCGCATCGCGGATAAGCACGGGCGTAAAAAGTCGATGCTGCTGTCAGTTTGTATGATGTGTATGGGATCGCTGGTGATCGCTTGTCTTCCGGGATATGAAACCATCGGTACCTGGGCTCCTGCTCTATTGCTGCTGGCTAGGTTATTTCAGGGGCTGTCTGTCGGTGGTGAATACGGGACCAGCGCTACCTATATGAGTGAAGTAGCCGTTGAAGGGAAGAAAGGTTTTTATGCTTCCTTCCAGTACGTGACGTTAATCGGCGGGCAGTTACTGGCACTGCTGGTTGTGGTCATATTACAGCAAACGTTAGAAGACTCAGCGCTAAGATCGTGGGGTTGGCGTATTCCATTTGCGTTGGGCGCCGTACTGGCTATTGTTGCGTTATGGCTGCGTCGACAGTTGGATGAAACCTCGAAACAGGACGTTCGCGCGCTGAAAGAAGCTGGTTCTCTGAAAGGTCTGTGGCGTAATCGCAAAGCCTTCATCATGGTGCTTGGCTTTACCGCTGCTGGCTCGCTGTGTTTTTACACGTTCACAACCTACATGCAGAAGTACCTGGTTAACACTGCCGGTATGCATGCCAACGTAGCCAGTGGGATTATGACGGCGGCACTGTGTGTGTTTATGCTGGTGCAACCGTTGTTCGGTGCCTTGTCAGATAAAATTGGCCGACGTACTTCAATGCTGTGTTTTGGCGCGTTGGCCGCGATTTTCACCGTCCCCATTCTGACAGCGTTGCAAAGCGTGACGTCCCCGTATATGGCGTTTGCTCTGGTGATGTGTGCCTTGCTGATTGTGAGTTTCTATACGTCAATCAGCGGTATTCTGAAGGCCGAGATGTTCCCGGCACAGGTGCGCGCTCTGGGGGTTGGATTATCTTATGCGGTGGCCAATGCTCTGTTTGGTGGCTCAGCCGAATATGTTGCGTTATCCCTGAAGTCTGTCGGTATGGAAACAACATTCTTCTGGTACGTTACAGCACTGGCAATAGTCGCATTTTTGGTATCGCTGATGCTGCATGGGAAGGGGAAAGGTCTGCGCCTCTAGTGATGTGCCAGTTGCCAGACCGCATAACCGGTAGACGCACCTGCAACATCCCAGGCGAAGTCTTTCCAGCTCCAGCCGCTCCCAGCGGGACGGCTGTCCCATAGCTCTTTTGACGCGCCCAGGCTGACTGAGAACATCAGGCCGATAGCCGCGCTGCGATCGCGGCTGTTGCCCTGATGTTGAGCATATTCGTTTCCAACTGCGGAGAGCATAGCGGAGGCGATAAAGTGTTGAGCCTTGTCTTGTCCGCTCCAGCGGTCGTTTGCCATGTGGCTGCAGCCAGAAATAGCCAGGATACTGAAAAGAA
>NZ_SZWS01000012.1:175189-181828 GCF_005281245.1 Citrobacter sp. wls826 | reverse complement strand
CCGTCACTGGACGGGGTCTTGGTTACAGAATACGGCTAATTAATCTGTCGATACGGATACGGCGTAGTCGACGGATGAGCTTACGCACTTTGACTGGATAGTCGGCAATGCTTTGCAGGTCGCGATAGTGCTTAACGACGGTAGTATGCGTGCGAATAAGCTCCAGCTCTTTATCGCGCTGGGGAGTCAGCTCTTGCTTCGGATCGTGGATAAGGATGGCGTTTTCCAGATCCAGACGCCAGGCGCGAGGGTTAAGGTTGTTGCCGGTGAGCAGCATCCATTTATCATCAACCCACATGCCTTTCAGATGATAGGTGTTGTCATCATCTTTCCATAAGCGCACGACCAGTTGGTCGGTATTCACATAATATTGCAGTCTGCTCAGGAAACGGCGCAGGTTAATTTCATACAGGTAGGGCAGCGCGCCGATGATTTTAAATGGCTCATCTTCTGGAATGAAAAAGTCGTTGGCGGTTTTATCACCGACAATGATCTCGACCTTTTTGCCTTCACGCAGCAGCTGAATGATATTGCGCACCAGTATAGCGGGCAGGTTGAAATAAGGGGTACAGATTGTGAGCTTGTGCTCCGCGCAGGGCATAAGGTGGAAAATGGTCTTATTTAACAGACTGGATTTTCCAAGGCCTACCAGAGGCGTTACCGAGAGCTGTTCATTATCCGCATCACCCTGAAAATGGAATGACGCATCGCGCAGTTCCTGACGGTAAAGGCGGATGTCGTTTTTAATTTCCGGGCTTTTAGGGCGATTAATATCATCAAGACGATTAACGCCGCGACCGTTCATCAGGTTCTGCGTGACCCAATCGAACATGATATCGGCCATTTGCGCGTTGCGAATCAACTGATAACGGTCATAGCGATATTTATCATGCTGATGCAGATAAACATCATTCAGGCTGGCCCCGCTGTACAGGACGCTGTCATCGATGATAAAGCCTTTAAAATGCAGGACGCCAAGCGCTTCTCGGGTGTTAATCGGAACACCGTAGACAGGAATATCAATACCTGGGTTTTCTTGTGCCATTCGGCAATACCAGTCAGCGTTGGTATTCGATGCCGCAGCACCAATACGTCCGCGCTGGGCTCGGTGCCAGTCGACAAGCACCCGGACATCCAGTTCAGGACGCTGCCGTTTTGCCGCATAGAGCGCGTCGAGTATGCCTTTGCCACCGTCATCCTGTTCCAGGTACAGCGCAATAATGCAGATCCGTCGCGTCGCGCTGGCTATTTTTTCCAGCAGAGTCTCCCTGAAATTAGCGGGAGCATAAAAGAAATCTACATCATCAACTGACTGAGAAATCTTGGGTAGTTGGGCAAGGTGTTGTTGATGTTTATTACGCTTAAATTTTGACAACATCACAGTGCATTTCTTCTCTGTTCATTGAAGGGTCCTCTGTGCTATGCAGACGACATAAGCGGGTAATGATACCACCAGTACCTATTAATGTGGTCAACATTTCCAGTACCTTACTCACGATTCCTCAAATTGGGCCAGATTAAGCGTTAGCCCAACAATTCCCTCTTCGAGTTGGACGTCAACAGCGAACCCGAGTTTCCGGGCCAGGGCGACCATCCCACGATTGTTTGGCATCGTAATACCATTCAAACGTCTAAGTCCGTGATCTCGGGTATATGCAATTAATTTTTCCATCAACCGGCGACCCAGTCCAAGCCCTTTGAGATCTGAACGAACCAGCACGGCGAACTCGGCGTCAATGTTATCAGGATCCGAGATTGCTCGCGTTACGCCGAGGATCTCTTGCTGATTGTTTTTACAGCGTACCGCAACAAAGGCCATTTCCCGATCGTAGTCGATCTGCGTCATATTGGCTAAATCTTCGTGGGTAAATTCGTTGATCTCACTGAAATAGCGATAATAAAGATCTTCTTTTGTTACCTGAGAAATGAACTGCTGCAGATGAGGTTCATCCTCGGGCAAAATAGGGCGGAACAAGCAACGCTCGCCGTTCTTCAACTCCACCCATTCTTCAAGCTGATGAGGGTAGGGACGTATAGCCAGTCTGCTTTCGTTATCGCCCGTGAAAGGGGCAATGTCCAGCGTGACATCCAGCGCGGTAAATTCACCGGCGGAGGCCAACAGCGGATGAATATCCAGACGCTGAATTTCCGGGCAATCGACGATCAGATTGGAGACCTGCACCAGAAGCTGACTTAACCCGTCGATATCCAATGGGCGTAATGCGCTGCGAGCGCGGATCTTTTTATTTTTGATCCCCTGGATCACCAGATAACGCGCCAGATTCATGTTCAATGGCGGCAACGCCACCACGGCCTGCTCTTCTGGTCGCCACTCAACTCCGCCTTCACCAAGCATAATCAACGGGCCAAATACCGGGTCATGTTCAACGACGACGCGCAGCTCCTGAGCGCCAGCGCGATTCGCCATACTTTGTACTAATAAACCGTGAATGCGCGCCTGCGGCCAGGCCATTTTTACCCGATCAAAAATCGCATTGGCTGCCTGCTGCACCTCTGTTGCTGTCCGCAGGTAGAGCATTACCCCCTGAACTTCTGATTTATGCGGGATATCAGGAGAACGCAGCTTTAGCGCCACCGGGTAACCGATTTGCTCCGCGATGTGTACGGCTTCAGCGCTGTCGCTGGCGATCCACGTCGGCAGCGTGTGTAAGCCATAGGCTTGTAAAATCGGCTGCACTTCATGGGTATCCAGCGACGTTGCTCCTTCAGCAATCGCCTGCTGTAACAGATTATGCGCCTCGGCGGTGTTGGTGGTCAGGTAGTCGGGCAGCGCAGGGGTTTCCCGCAGTTGCTTCTGGTTACGCCGGTACTCCACCATATGCATAAACGCGGTGATGGTGCCTTCTGGCGTGCGGTAGGTAGGTAATCCGGCTTCGCTAAACAGTCTACGGGCTTCCTGAGAGGAAAACTCTCCGCACCAGTTGGTCAGCAACGAGACAAACTTACCGCGGGGATGACGTTTTACCGCTTCGATTAACGCTTGTGCGCTTTCTGTTCCCGGGGCGGCTGCGCTGGGTGAGTGAATCACCATCAGTGCGTCGAAATCCTGGCTGGCGAGCAGGATATCCAGCGTCTTAACGTAGTGTTCGCTGCTGGCGTCGTCACGCAGATCCAGCGGGTTGGCGATATCAATATGTTCAGGTAACGCATCGCGTAATTTCTGGCAGGTATCTTCACTCAATGTCGCCAACTTACCATTTTTTGACCACAGCTCATCTAATGCCAGTGCGGCAGGCGCGGCCCCATTGCTGATGATCATCAGCCTGTCGCCGCGCAGTGGACGCATGTGGCTCAGGGTTTCTACCGCAGAGAACAGCTCGTGAGTGTCTTGTACGCGTAATAAACCGGCGCGCTGGATAGCCGCGTCCCACGCAGGGTCCATCCCTGCACTGGTATGCAGTAAACGCTGCGCCGCCGGACTACGACCACTCTTAATCACCAGAATGGGTTTATTGCGCGAGGCGCTACGGGCGGCGGAGACAAAGCGCCGGGCATCACTTAAATGTTCGAGATAAAGTAATATCGCGCTGGTTTTACTGTCGCGCGCCAGGTAATCCAGCAGTTCATCAACGTCGATATCAAGGCTGTCGCCCAGCGCGATAAACCAGGAAAAACCCATGTCGCGCTGCTGCGCCCAGTCCAGAATGGTGTTGGAAATCGCCGCTGACTGGGAAATAAATGCCAACTTACCGCGCTTGATGGGGACGGGGGAAAAGCTGGCGTTAAGCCCCTGCCAGGGCGCGAGAAGTCCCAGGCTATTGGGGCCTAGCAGACGTATGTTGTAGCGTGCGGCGCAGGCCAACAATTCCAGGTGCTGCGATGCGGGAGCTGAAAGAATAATGCAGGTTTTACAGCCTTTCTCGCCAAGCGCTTCGAGTAATGCCAGGTTGCGGCTGGCATTGGTGCACAACACGGCAAGGTCTGGGCTAAAAGGCAGGCTGTTGATATTGGGCCAGGCCAGGACGCCCAACACTGCTTTCCATGCTGGCGTCACTGGTAAAACAGGTCCATTGAAACCGCCGGCAAGCAGGTTACGCATCATCAGGTAACCTGCGCGATTAGGCTTCATTGACGCCCCAATCACCGCAATGGATTTCGGTCGCAGTAGTGCTTCCAGACCACGCTGACTCATATCGGCTTCCTTAATGACACCAGTGACCGAATGATTTTAAACGCTTTCTGGCGAGTCTGCTGTGACGCTTCCCTGATGTTGAGTTTTTCCTGCCAGGTAGCGGGTTTTAAAGCGAGTGAAATGTTCGCTCAACCCCTCCGCGGCTTGCGTATCGCCCGCCAGATCCAACAACGCGATGGCCACTTCGGCAGTACAGTATTGCCCTTCGGCGTGAATGCCACGCAGGTGGTAAGCGGAAAGTCGCGATAAATCAACGGAGATCACCGGCAGGTTATCAAGGTACGGGCTTTTGCGGAACATTTTACGCGCTTCAGGCCAGGTACCATCAAGCATGATAAACAACGGCGGTTTACCGGCTGGTGGAGCGAAAATCACTTCACGCTCTTCGCCCGCATAGGATGCCGGGAATACAACCATCGGCTGGTAATCCGGATTTTTCACCAGTTCGAGCAGCGCCTGCGGCGGTTCGGTGCGTGACCACTGAAACGCCGTGGTATCGGGCAAAATATCGGCAATCAAACGTCCCGTGTTGCTGGGCTTCATCGGCTCGGTATCAAACATCACCAGACAAAAGCGGCTTTTGGCCTCAGACGGCACCAGCGTTGCGCACAAGCAGAGCTTCAGCGGCAGCAGGCAGCGCTGACAGCGGCGAATGCGATTACCTCGGGCAAGGAAAGGGCGCGTGGCGCGCGCGAGGCGCTCAGCGCGTAACTGAAGAACAGCGTTATCGGTCATGGGAGAACACGTTGAAAAACGCTATTGTCGCAGAGGTGAAAACGGGGCACAAGATGCGCCCCGTAGAGATTATAATGATTCGTTAAGCCAGCTATCAAACGGGGCTTTAGGTACGGCGCCATTAAGCATGTCGACGATTTCACCTTTTCTGAAGATCATAATGGTCGGGATGCTGCGGATACCGAAACGGGCGCTGAGTTCACGCTCGGCTTCTGTATTCACTTTAACAAAACGCACTTTACCGCTACGCTCTTCCGCGACATCTTCAAAAATCGGGGCGAAGTTACGGCATGGACCACACCAGGGGGCCCAAAAATCAACCACCACCGGGAGATCGTCTTTTAACAGTTTATCCAGTGTTTCACCGGTCGCATTGATCACCTCCCCATCAAACAGGTCGTGACCACAGCGTCCGCATTTAGCCGCTTCCTGGACACGATCGTCGGGGATGCGGTTGATAGCCTGGCAGCTGGTACAAACGGTATTCATAACTAACCTCTGGATGAGTGGAGTGGACTTCACGGCAGTAACGCCAGTATGTTTCTATTATGTTACATATTATCGGGGAGTCTGTTCTAAACAACAATGCGTTTTATTCAATGAGTACAATAGTCCTTAGCTTTTAAATGAAATAATGGCTAACGACGTGCACATCGGGTAATCTTCGCGCTTCGCGCAGAGCAGGTGGAGAAAAACATGAGCGACGAACTGAAGAATAAAAACGGCAAGGTCAAAGTGATGTACGTCCGCAGTGACGATGACTCGGACAAACGCACCCAAAATCCACGTACTGGTAAAGGCGGCGGTCGCCCCGGTACTTCCCGAGCCGAAGGCGGTCGTCGCCCTGCCCGTGATGACAGAAAGGGTCCGAACAGCGAACGTGGTCGTGAACGTGGTCGTGGCCGCGATGTAGAACGCGACCGTGGACGTGAAGATTCACCATGGCGTACCGTGTCCCGCGCACCGAATGATGATGCAGCAGACAAAGCCGATCACGGTGGTATCAGCGGCAAAAGCTTTATCGATCCTGAAGTATTACGTCGTCAGCGCGCGGAAGAAACCCGCGTTTACGGTGAGAATGCCTGTCAGGCTCTGTTCCAGAGTCGTCCGGACGCTATTGTTCGCGCCTGGTTTGTTCAGAGCGTAACCCCGCGCTTTAAAGAAGCATTACGCTGGATGGCGGCGAACCGCAAAGCCTACCACGTGGTTGACGAAGCCGAGCTGGCGAAAGCCTCCGGCACTGAACACCATGGCGGCGTCTGTTTCCTGATCAAAAAACGTAACGGTACCACTGTTAAGCAGTGGGTTGGTCAGGCCGGGGCGCAGGATTGCGTGCTGGCCCTGGAAGACATTGCTAACCCGCACAACCTGGGCGGCATGATGCGTAGCTGCGCGCACTTCGGTGTGAAAGGCGTAGTGGTACAGGATGCGGCGCTGTTGGAATCAGGTGCGGCTATCCGCACCGCTGAAGGCGGAGCTGAGCACGTTCAGCCGATCACCGGTGACAGTATTGTCGATGTGCTGGACGACTTCCGTAAAGCGGGTTACACGGTAGTGATGACCTCAAGCGTGAAAGGCAAGCCGCTGTTTACTACCACGTTGCCGGAAAAAATGGTGCTGGTATTAGGGCGTGAGCGTGAGGCTCTGCCAGAAGCAGCATGCTCAGCCGACGACCTGTGTGTGGCGATAGACGGTACGGGGAACGTAGAAACGCTCAACGTTTCTGTCGCGACCGGCGTGCTGCTCGCGGA
>NZ_SZWS01000012.1:152310-175158 GCF_005281245.1 Citrobacter sp. wls826 | reverse complement strand
TGGCGTCAGAACAAAGCCTGATAATAAAAATGCCAGCGATTCGCTGGCATTTTTTTACTCGCTTTCTGCTGGTAATACCGGCGTCCAGTCAATCGGCTTTTCACCTCGTTGTTCCAGCCACTCATTAGCCAGTACAAAATGATTGCAGCCAAAGAAACCGCGATGCGCAGAGAGCGGTGATGGGTGCGGCGCTTTCAATACATGGTGACGCTGCGCATCAATAATCGCACCTTTCTTTTGTGCGTGTGAACCCCAGAGCAGGAATACCACGCCTTCCCGATGTTGGTTAATCAGGCTGATGACTTTATCGGTAAATGTTTCCCATCCCAGACTGGCGTGCGAATGTGCCTGCCCGGCACGGACGGTAAGCACGGTGTTGAGTAACAGCACACCCTGGCGTGCCCAGCTTTCCAGATATCCGTGCGTTGGGCGTGTGAAGCCAGGAATCGTTGCTTCCAGCTCTTTGTACATGTTCAGCAACGAGGGCGGGGTGGCAATACCGGGGCGGACAGAAAACGCGAGACCGTGTGCCTGGCCCGGACCGTGGTATGGATCCTGCCCCAGGATGACGACTTTCACGTCGCCAAGTTCGGTAAAGCGAAAAGCGTTGAATACATCTTTTTGTGGCGGATAAATTGTCATACCTGACTGACGCTCGCCCGCCACAGTATGCAGCGTGTTAACAAAATAAGGCTGCTGTTTCTCTTCTGCCAGCACATCGTGCCAGGTTAATTCGGTGGCCATCTCGCTCTCCTGCGAATTTTCAATCCCCCTAGCTTAACTGCTTCTTTCGACGTCGCAAAATTCTGTACGTTTCTCAAGGGTCTACCCCTTAAAGATAGTTGAAAATTTATGTAAAAAGTTTAGCTGCGCATGTGGCGTAAGTTGATGTAAAACAATAAAATCCAACTATCACCACTTTTCATGTGTGGTTTTTATTGATTTAAATCAAAGATTCAAGGGGGTGTGAGGGGTATATATACACTCAAGCAACAATGGTTTTACCAATTGGCCGGATGACGGCCAACCGAGATCAAATAATTTTGCCGGGGAGGCATCAAATGATTACAGGTATCCAGATTACTAAAGCTGCAAACGACGACCTGCTGAACTCTTTCTGGCTGCTGGACAGCGAAAAAGGCGAAGCACGCTGCATCGTTGCGAAAGCAGGTTTCAATGCTGATGAAGTCGTTGCTGTCAGCAAACTGGGTGAAATCGAATACCGTGAAGTACCGGTAGACGTACAGCCGGAAGTCCGTGTGGAAGGTGGTCAGCACCTGAACGTGAACGTTCTGCGCCGCGAAACTCTGGAAGATGCGGTTAAGCATCCGGAAAAATATCCGCAGTTGACCATCCGTGTTTCTGGTTATGCCGTGCGTTTCAACTCTCTGACGCCAGAACAGCAGCGCGACGTTATTGCTCGTACCTTTACTGAGAGCCTGTAAGGCTCACGGGGAATAACCCCGTCTGGCAGAGAATCTGAAAGCGGAAGATGCCAACGTATCTTCCGCTTTTTTGTGCACAAAAAATGCCGGGCTAAACGGCCCGGCATTCGGTTTACTCTTTGTCGGACTGCTGGGTAGCAGCTCCGCTCGGCTTACGGCGTTTGCCGACATTTTTGGCGTCGCGGTGACGTTTTTTCACCCGCGGTTTCTCTTTCTCTTTCGCTTTTTGCTCGGCGCGCTTCGCCAGCACTTTCTTGGATGGCTTACCGTTAGATTTCTCACTTGGCGCGCGCGTGGTTGGACGCAGTTCGTCGATGACGCGTGCTTTCAGTGGCTCGTCAATGTAGCGGCTCGCTTTGCCGAGCAGCAGATGGTCGTGGGCTTCAACCAAAGAGATCGCAGTACCTTTACGGCCTGCACGACCGGTACGGCCAATGCGGTGCAGATAGGCATCGCCACTGCGCGGCATGTCGAAGTTAAACACGTGGCTGACGTCAGGAATATCGATCCCACGAGCGGCAACGT
Organism: Citrobacter sp. wls826; assembly: GCF_005281245.1. Lineage (NCBI taxonomy): Bacteria > Pseudomonadati > Pseudomonadota > Gammaproteobacteria > Enterobacterales > Enterobacteriaceae > Citrobacter > Citrobacter sp. wls826. The sequence continues at coordinate 173,188 of NZ_SZWS01000012.1, read as the reverse complement.
CGGTTGCTACCAGCACGTTCACACGACCATCGGTCAGGCGTTTGATCGCTTCATTACGTTTGTTCTGCACCATCTCGCCTTCGAGATAGCAGTTATTAATGCCCGCCTGGCGCAACCAGCCTGCCAGCTCGTGCACACGCTCGCGTTTACGTACAAAAACAATCGAGCGGGTCGCTTCCGGCTGTTTTAACAAATGGATCAGCAGGGCCGTTTTGTGCTCGATGTCATCGGCACGGTAGTAAAACTGATGAATCTTCTTGCGTTCGCGGGTAGACGGATCCGCCGAAACTTCAACCGGATCCTCCAACAGACGCTCAGCAAAATCTTTAATCGCATCGCCTTCCAGCGTGGCGGAGAACAGCATAGTTTGCTTACGCCAGCGGGTTTCTCCAGCGATATGCTCGATGTCCTGGGCAAAGCCCATGTCCAACATGCGGTCTGCTTCATCGAGGATTAGTGTCTCAACCGCATGGCAGTCAAAGTTTTCTTCTTTAATGTACTGCAGCAGACGACCGGTAGTGGCGACCACGATGTCCTGGTTTTCGCTAAAGACTTCCATGTGGTTCATGTAAGCCACGCCGCCGGTAATCGTGGCGATATCCAGATGCGTATTCTTCGCCAGTTCACGGGCGTGTTCGGCAACCTGCATCGCCAGTTCGCGCGTCGGTGTCAAAATCAAAATGCGCGGCGGGCCAGATTTCTTGCGCGGGAAGTCGAGCAGGTGCTGCAACGCTGGCAGCAAATATGCCGCCGTTTTACCGGTGCCTGTCGGCGCAGAACCGAGTACATCACGGCCATCGAGCGCAGGCGGAATGGCGGCAGCCTGAATGGCGGTCGGGCGAGTGAAACCTTTTTCCTGGAGGGCATCCAGAAGGCTTTCATCGAGTTCAAGTTCGGAAAAAGTCGTTACAGTCATGTTCTACCTCTGAGTGGGGCGCTGATTATAGACGTTACGGCTGCAATCTTCATCTGTTTGTATGGATATACCTTCTCAGGTATTGTTTTTATCCTATGTTATCGTTTTTTTTCCAGGAAGGTTGTTCTTCATGCCCCAGTCTACATCCGTACTTAGACGTAATGGATTTACTTTTAAGCAGTTTTTTGTGGCACACGATCGTTGTGCAATGAAAGTCGGAACGGACGGCATTTTATTGGGGGCCTGGGCCCCTGTTGCTGGCGTAAAGCGGATCCTGGATATTGGTACCGGGAGCGGCCTGTTGGCGCTGATGCTGGCCCAGCGCACAGATGAAAACGTCATCATTGACGCTGTGGAGCTTGATGTTGATGCCGCGCAGCAGGCGCAGGAGAACATCGCGCAATCCCCGTGGATGCATCGCGTGAACGTTCATACGGAAGATGTGCAGCAGTGGATACCGCGCCAGACCGTGCGCTTTGATTTGATCATCAGCAACCCTCCCTATTATGAACAGGGAGTGGAATGTGCCACGCCGCAGCGCGAGCAGGCTCGCTACACCACCACGCTCGATCATCAAGTATTGCTAACGCTGGCGGCAGACAGCATTACGGAAGAAGGTTTTTTCTGTGTGGTGCTGCCCGAACAGATTGGTAACGCATTTTCCCAGCAGGCACTGGGCATGGGCTGGCATCTGCGATTGCGCACGGATGTAGCAGAAACCGAGGCCCGACTACCGAATCGGGTACTGCTGGCATTCTCCCCGCAGGCCGGGGAGTGCTTTAGTGACAGGCTGGTGATCCGTGGGCCAGACCAACGTTACTCTGAAGGTTACACGGCGCTGACCCAGGCGTTTTATCTGTTCATGTGATGACTTAGCGGTGAGAGAATGGACGGGCCCGCCTCTGGAAGCTGTTCTGGATAATCCAGCGTATAGTGCAGGCCCCGACTCTCTTTACGCATCATCGCGCAGCGGACAATCAGCTCAGCAACCTGCACCAGATTGCGCAGTTCCAGCAAGTTGTTCGACACGCGGAAATGAGCGTAATACTCGTCGATTTCCTGTTGCAACATGGTGATACGGCGCAGGGCGCGCTCCAGACGTTTAGTTGTGCGCACGATACCGACGTAATCCCACATAAATAGCCGCAGCTCATGCCAGTTATGCTGAATCACAACCAGTTCATCCGGGTTTTCTACCCGGCTTTCATCCCAATCCGGGAGGGTGCTGACGCTGCGAGCATAAGGCATTCGCCTGTCGATATCTTCAGCCGCGGACCAGCCGTAAACCAGGCACTCCAGTAATGAGTTTGACGCCATCCGGTTGGCTCCATGCAGGCCGGTGTAACTCACTTCGCCGATCGCATACAGCCCGTCGACATCTGTACGGCCAAAGTCATCCACCATCACGCCGCCGCAGGTATAGTGCGCGGCAGGAACGATGGGAACCGGCTCTTTGGTCAAATTGATGCCCAGTCCCAGCAATTTTTCATAAATCATCGGGAAATGCTGACGAACAAATTCTTCCGGTTTATGGCTGATGTCGAGAAACATGCAGTCAGCGCCCAGGCGCTTCATTTCGTGGTCAATGGCGCGGGCAACAATATCGCGGGGAGCCAGTTCGCCACGCTCGTCAAAATCGGGCATAAAGCGCGAACCGTCCGGGCGCTTCAGATGTGCGCCTTCGCCACGCAGCGCCTCGGTTAGCAGAAAGTTGCGCGCCTGCGGATGATACAGCGCCGTCGGGTGAAACTGGTTAAATTCCAGGTTGGCGACACGGCATCCCGCGCGCCAGGCCATCGCAATCCCATCACCCGAGGAAATATCTGGATTGGTGGTGTATTGGTACACCTTTGACGCGCCGCCGGTGGCCAACACTACTGACTTGGCATGGCAGGTTTCTACGGCTTCTTTATTACGGTTCCAGATCCAGGCTCCGACAACCCGACGCGTTCCCGGCAGACCGATTTTATCGGAGACAATCAGATCGACGGCATTACTGCGCTCAAGAACCCGTATGTTTGGGTGATTTTGTGCCTGGCTGACGAGGGTGGTTTCGACTTCTTTACCGGTGGCATCCGCAGAGTGCAGAATGCGTCGATGGCTATGACCGCCTTCACGGGTCAGGTGATAGCTCTCTTCACCGTTGGGCTGAACCTGCGTATCAAATAAAACGCCCTGATCGATAAGCCACTGAACGCAGGTGCGGGCATTGCTGGCGACAAATTCAACCGCATGGCGATCGCACAGGCCGGCCCCGGCAATCAGAGTATCTTCAACGTGGGAATCGATGCTGTCGGTTTCATCAAACACCGCGGCAATACCGCCCTGGGCATAAAATGTCGAGCCTTCGCTGACCGGACCTTTGCTCAGGACAATAACCTGATGTTTTTCGGCCAGGCGCAGCGCCAGTGAGAGTCCGGCAGCCCCGCTGCCAATGATCAGCACGTCACAGGATAATTCAGGAGTCGTATTCATGATTTTTGTTTAATTTACTAAACAGTGTTTGGTCACCATAGCACCACATTGCGCGATACTGCACGTTTTATTTTTAAATGTGTTGCAGTGACTAAACATGAAAAAAAAGCATGACGAGGACGAAATGAGCAAAAATATTTTGTGAAGCAGGCCGTTAGCACCAGATTATGTGATGAAATAAAGTGGCCGTTGGGTTACTCTGCAAGCGGTGAAATGGGCATTTCTAAACAGATAGTGCGTCGATCGGATTATGTAGACTTATAATGAGAGATAAGACCTGTCTACAACATGACAAACAAAAAACAATGCGTAACGGAACTTTACGAAACTTGAGCACTCTAAGCATTTGCTTGCTCATAGTGAAGCTGATGGAGTGGCGTTTCGAAGGCGCGTGGAAATTTGGTTTGGGGAGACTTTACCTCGGATGAGCGAGCAGTTAACGGACCAGGTCCTGGTAGAACGGGTCCAGAAGGGAGATCAGAAAGCCTTTAACCTACTGGTAGTGCGCTATCAGCATAAGGTGGCGAGTCTGGTTTCTCGCTATGTACCGTCGGGCGATGTACCCGATGTAGTACAAGAAGCATTTATCAAGGCCTATCGTGCGCTGGACTCGTTCCGGGGAGATAGTGCTTTTTATACTTGGCTGTATCGTATTGCAGTCAATACAGCGAAGAATTACCTGGTCGCTCAGGGGCGTCGTCCACCTTCCAGTGATATTGATGCGATTGAAGCAGAAAATTACGAAAGTGGCGGTGCGCTGAAAGAAATTTCGAACCCTGAGAACTTAATGTTGTCAGAAGAACTGAGACAGATAGTTTTCCGGACTATTGAGTCCCTCCCGGAAGATTTACGCATGGCAATAACCTTGCGGGAGCTGGATGGCCTGAGCTATGAAGAGATAGCCGCTATCATGGATTGTCCGGTAGGTACGGTGCGTTCACGTATCTTCCGAGCGAGGGAAGCTATTGATAATAAAGTTCAACCGCTTATCAGGCGTTGACGATAGCGGGATACTGGAAAAGGTATTAGGCATGCAGAAAGAAAAACTTTCCGCTTTAATGGATGGCGAAACGCTGGATACTGAGTTACTCAAAGAGCTGACTCAGGACCCGGAAATGCAAAAAACCTGGGAGAGTTATCACCTGATTCGCGATTCTATGCGAGGTGATACCGCCGACGTTCTCCATTTCGATATTTCCGCCCGCGTAATGGCTGCCATCCAGGATGAGCCAGTACCTCAGACGGTGCCATTGATTCCTGAGGCCCAGCCAGCACCGCACCAGTGGCAGAAAATGCCATTCTGGAAGAAAATGCGTCCATGGGCCGCGCAGCTTACCCAAATGGGTGTGGCCGCGTGTGTATCACTTGCAGTTATTGTTGGCGTCCAGCACTATAATGGGCAATCTGAAACGTCCCAGCAGCCCGAAACGCCGGTATTTAATACATTACCGATGATGGGTAAAGCCAGTCCGGTAAGCTTGGGTGTACCCTCTGACGCGACGGCCAGCGGTGGTCAGCAACAGCAGGTACAGGAGCAGCGTCGTCGTATTAATGCCATGTTGCAGGACTACGAACTGCAACGTCGACTGCACTCTGAACAGCTTCAGTTTGAGCAGGCCCAAACACAGCAAGCCGCTGTGCAGGTGCCAGGAATTCAAACTTTAGGAACGCAATCGCAGTAATGAAGCAACTTTGGTTTGCCATGTCACTTGTGGCTGGTAGCCTGTTTTTCTCTGTAAACGCCTCGGCCAATCCTGCGTCCGGGGCGTTGTTGCAGCAGATGAATCTGGCCAGCCAGTCGCTAACCTATGAGCTGTCATTTGTCAGCATCAATAAGCAGGGTGTTGAATCCCTACGTTATCGCCATGCTCGCCTGGATAACCGTCCGCTAGCGCAACTGTTGCAAATGGATGGACCGCGGCGGGAAGTGGTGCAGCGTGGCAATGAAATCAGCTATTTTGAGCCTGGTCTCGAACCGTTCACGCTGAACGGCGACTATATCGTTGACTCTCTGCCCTCTCTGATTTACACCGACTTCAAACGTCTTGCTCCCTACTATGACTTTATCTCAGTAGGTCGCACCCGCATTGCCGATCGGCTCTGTGAAGTGATCCGCGTAGTCGCCCGTGACGGTACGCGTTACAGCTATATCGTCTGGATGGACACGGAGACTAAGCTGCCGATGCGCGTCGATCTTCTCGACCGTGATGGTGAGACGCTGGAACAGTTCCGTGTTATCGCGTTTACCGTAAACAACGGCGTTAGCGATAGCATGCAGACGCTGGCGAAAGCCAATCTACCGCCGTTGCTGTCAGTTCCTGCGGGCGAAAAAACCAACTTCAACTGGAGTCCGTCGTGGTTGCCGCAAGGCTTCAGCGAAGTTTCCAGCAGTCGGCGTCCGCTGCCGACGATGGATAACATGCCGATCGAATCGCGCCTATATTCTGATGGCCTGTTCAGTTTCTCCGTAAACGTAAACCGTGCGATGCAAAACAGCGCCGATCAGCTGTTGCGAACCGGGCGTAGAACGGTTAGTACCAGCGTGCGTGATAACGCGGAAATTACGATTGTGGGCGAGCTTCCACCGCAAACGGCGAAGCGTATCGCGGACAATATTAAGTTCAGGGCTGCACAATGATTAAAGAGTGGGCGACAGTCGTCTCCTGGCAAAATGGTCTGGCGACGGTCAGCTGTGATGTTAAAGCATCATGTAGCAGCTGTGCTTCGCGGGCCGGATGCGGGAGCCGCGTGCTGAACAAACTTGGGCCGCAGACCACGCATACCATTGTGGTGCCCAGCGACGAACCCTTAGCGCCCGGTCAAAAAGTTGAACTGGGTATTGCCGAGGGTAGCCTGCTGGGTTCAGCGATGTTGGTCTACATGTCTCCGTTGGCGGGGCTCTTTCTCTTCGCGGCGTTATTCCAGGTGCTGTTTGGTTCCGACCTTGCGGCATTAAGCGGTGCCGTGCTGGGGGGCGTGGGCGGATTCCTGATTGCCCGTGGATACTCTCGTAAGCTTGCTGAGCGCGAAGCCTGGCAGCCGGTCATTCTGAACGTTGCTCTCCCACCCGATCTCATTCGCGTCGAAACCCAACAGTGATAGCTTTGCCTGATGGCGCTTGTGTCGCCATCCGGCAAAAGTTTCACCGACTTTGCAAAGTTGTTTCCAGTTCCCGCTATCCTTGCTCTATGAACATTTCCTCGCCTCAGCGTTGTAGTGTAGAATGCGGCGTTTCACTTAAACAGACGTTAAGCTCAGATCAGCGACTTCTCAGAGCCTGCTCAGGCGGGCGTAAGGCACAATAATTACACTATATGAAGAACATACGTAACTTTTCAATCATAGCTCACATCGACCACGGTAAATCGACGCTGTCTGACCGTATTATCCAGATCTGCGGTGGCCTGTCTGACCGTGAAATGGAAGCGCAGGTTCTCGACTCGATGGATCTTGAGCGTGAGCGCGGTATTACTATCAAAGCGCAGAGCGTGACGCTCGATTTCAAAGCATCTGATGGTGAAACCTATCAGCTTAACTTTATCGACACCCCGGGCCACGTTGACTTCTCGTATGAAGTTTCCCGCTCGCTTGCTGCCTGTGAAGGCGCACTGCTGGTGGTTGATGCCGGACAGGGCGTCGAAGCACAGACCCTGGCTAACTGCTATACCGCCATGGAAATGGATCTGGAAGTGGTGCCGGTACTGAACAAAATTGACCTGCCAGCCGCCGATCCTGAGCGTGTGGCGGAAGAGATCGAAGATATCGTCGGTATTGATGCGACGGATGCCGTTCGCTGTTCGGCGAAAACCGGCGTAGGCGTCACTGACGTTCTTGAACGTCTGGTGCGCGACATCCCGCCGCCGGAAGGCGACCCGGAAGGTCCGTTACAGGCGCTAATCATCGACTCCTGGTTCGATAACTACCTGGGCGTCGTGTCACTGGTGCGTATTAAAAACGGCACCATGCGTAAAGGCGACAAAATTAAAGTGATGAGCACCGGTCAGGTCTATAACGCTGACCGTCTGGGCATCTTCACGCCAAAACAGGTTGACCGTACCGAGCTGAAATGCGGCGAGGTGGGTTGGTTGGTTTGTGCGATTAAAGACATCCTGGGCGCACCGGTTGGCGATACCCTGACGCAGGCGCGTAACCCGGCGGACAAGCCGCTGCCAGGCTTTAAAAAAGTGAAGCCACAGGTTTACGCCGGTCTGTTCCCGGTGAGCTCTGACGACTACGAAAACTTCCGTGACGCGCTCGGCAAGCTGAGCCTCAACGACGCCTCCCTGTTCTATGAACCGGAAAGCTCAACCGCGCTGGGCTTCGGCTTCCGCTGTGGCTTCCTCGGTCTGCTGCACATGGAGATCATTCAGGAACGTCTGGAACGTGAATACGATCTGGATCTGATCACTACCGCGCCGACCGTAGTCTACGAAGTCGAAACCACGGCGAAAGAGACGATCTACGTCGATAGCCCGTCCAAGCTGCCGCCGTTGAACAACATTTACGAACTGCGTGAGCCGATTGCTGAGTGTCACATGCTGCTGCCGCAGGCTTACCTCGGTAACGTCATCACGCTGTGTATCGAGAAGCGCGGCGTACAGACCAACATGGTTTACCACGGTAACCAGGTGGCGCTGACCTATGAAATTCCGATGGCGGAAGTGGTACTCGACTTCTTCGACCGTCTGAAGTCAACTTCTCGCGGCTATGCGTCGCTGGACTATAACTTCAAACGTTTCCAGGCGTCTGACATGGTGCGCGTTGATGTTCTCATCAACAACGAACGTGTCGATGCGCTGGCGCTGATTACCCACCGCGACAACTCCCAGAGCCGTGGTCGTGAACTGGTCGAGAAGATGAAAGATCTGATCCCTCGCCAGCAGTTTGATATCGCGATCCAGGCGGCCATTGGTACGCACATCATCGCGCGTTCAACGGTTAAGCAACTGCGTAAAAACGTTCTGGCGAAATGCTACGGTGGCGATATCAGCCGTAAGAAAAAGCTGCTGCAAAAACAGAAAGAGGGTAAAAAGCGCATGAAGCAGATCGGTAACGTCGAACTGCCACAGGAAGCCTTCCTCGCCATTCTGCATGTCGGTAAAGACAGCAAATAATCTTAAGGAGTTGGCATGGCGAACATGTTTGCCCTGATTCTGGTGATTGCCACACTGGTGACGGGCATTTTATGGTGCGTAGATAAATTCATCTTCGCGCCTAAACGCCGGGAGCGTCAGGCAGCAGCGCAAGCTGCTGCAGGTGATTCACTGGATAAAGCAACGCTGAAAAAAGTGGCCCCTAAGCCAGGCTGGCTGGAAACCGGGGCATCCGTTTTCCCGGTTTTAGCTATTGTGCTGGTGGTGCGTTCATTTATTTATGAGCCGTTCCAGATCCCGTCTGGTTCGATGATGCCGACACTGCTTATCGGTGACTTTATCCTGGTGGAGAAATTCGCCTACGGGATTAAAGATCCGATTTACCAGAAAACGCTGATCGAAACCGGCCATCCGAAACGCGGTGATATCGTGGTGTTTAAATACCCGGAAGATCCGCGTCTGGACTACATCAAACGTGCTGTCGGTTTACCGGGAGACAAAGTGACGTACGATCCGGTGGCGAAAGAGGTAACTATTCAGCCAGGATGCAGTTCCGGTCAGGCGTGTGAAAACGCGCTGCCGGTAACGTACTCTGATGTTCAGCCAAGTGATTTTGTGCAGACATTTGCGCGTCGTAACGGCGGTGAAGCGACCAGCGGCTTCTTTGAGGTTCCGCTGAATGAAACGAAAGATAACGGTATTCGCCTCTCCGAGCGTAAAGAAACGCTGGGTGAGGTAACGCACCGCATTCTGACCGTGCCAATCGCGCAGGATCAGGTGGGGATGTATTACCGCCAGCCAGGCCAGCAGTTGGCAACCTGGATCGTCCCGCCGGGACACTACTTCATGATGGGTGATAACCGTGACAACAGTGCGGACAGCCGTTACTGGGGATTTGTGCCGGAAGCGAATCTGGTTGGTAAAGCAACCGCTATCTGGATGAGTTTCGATAAGCAAGAAGGCGAATGGCCGACCGGTGTGCGTTTAAGCCGTATTGGTGGCATTCACTAATCGCTGATAATCGTTCACGTTGTCGTCATTATGGCGACAGCGTGAATTATTTCTCGGATAAATTCCCGCAGACTAACGACATCCCTTGTCGTTGTGTATAGAATATTCCCCCGAAGTTTGAGGTTGGCACCGACAGGTTGCCACGGCACACGAAACAGCGTTGGTTTGTGTATAAATGCATTCAGCCGAAGCGGGATGGCTAAGCGAAATGCGTATATCAGGTCTGTTTCGTGTGCTGAATTGTTGACGCATTCATTTATTGGTATCGCATGAACCCCATCGTAATTAATCGGCTTCAACGGAAGCTGGGCTACACTTTTAATCATCAGGAGCTGTTGCAGCAGGCATTAACTCACCGTAGCGCCAGCAGCAAACATAACGAGCGTTTAGAATTTTTAGGCGACTCTATTCTGAGCTTTGTTATCGCTAATGCGCTGTATCACCGTTTTCCGCGTGTGGATGAAGGTGATATGAGTCGCATGCGCGCGACGCTGGTTCGCGGCAATACGCTGGCTGAATTAGCCCGTGAGTTTGACCTCGGTGAATGTTTACGTTTGGGGCCTGGCGAGCTGAAAAGCGGCGGTTTCCGTCGTGAATCGATCCTGGCAGATACCGTTGAAGCTTTGATCGGCGGCGTCTTCCTCGACAGCGATATTCAAACCGTTGAACAACTGATCCTGAACTGGTATCAGACTCGTCTGGATGAAATTAGCCCAGGCGATAAACAAAAAGATCCGAAAACGCGCCTGCAGGAATATTTGCAGGGTCGCCACCTGCCGCTACCGTCCTATCTGGTGGTGCAGGTTCGTGGTGAAGCACACGATCAAGAATTTACTATCCACTGCCAGGTCAGCGGCCTGAGTGAACCGGTGGTTGGCACAGGTTCGAGCCGTCGTAAGGCTGAGCAGGCTGCCGCCGAACAGGCGTTGAAAAAACTGGAGCTGGAATGAGCGAAGAGAAAACTTACTGCGGATTTATTGCCATCGTCGGTCGCCCGAACGTCGGCAAATCCACCCTGTTGAATAATCTGCTTGGGCAGAAGATTTCCATAACCTCACGTAAGGCTCAGACAACACGTCACCGTATTGTTGGCATCCATACCGAAGGTGCGTATCAGGCGATTTATGTTGATACCCCGGGCCTGCATATGGAAGAAAAACGGGCGATCAACCGCCTGATGAACAAAGCGGCAAGCAGCTCGATTGGTGATGTTGAACTGGTTATTTTCGTTGTGGAAGGCACCCGTTGGACGCCGGACGACGAAATGGTGCTCAACAAGCTGCGCGACGGTAAAGCCCCGGTTATTCTGGCTGTGAACAAAGTGGACAACGTTCAGGAAAAAGCCGATTTACTGCCGCACCTGCAGTTCCTGGCAAGCCAGATGAACTTCCTTGATATTGTCCCGATTTCTGCCGAAACCGGCCTGAATGTTGATACCGTTGCGGGCATCGTGCGTAAGCACCTGCCGGAAGCCATTCATCACTTCCCGGAAGATTACATCACCGACCGTTCTCAGCGCTTTATGGCGTCTGAAATCATCCGTGAAAAGCTGATGCGTTTTCTGGGGGCTGAACTGCCGTACTCCGTTACCGTGGAGATTGAACGTTTTATCTCTAACGAACGCGGTGGTTACGATATTAACGGGCTGATCCTCGTTGAACGTGAAGGGCAGAAGAAGATGGTTATTGGCAACAAAGGGGCCAAAATTAAAACCATCGGCATCGAAGCGCGTAAAGACATGCAGGAGATGTTCGAAGCGCCCGTTCACCTCGAGCTGTGGGTGAAAGTGAAATCCGGCTGGGCCGATGACGAGCGCGCGCTGCGTAGCCTCGGTTACGGCGACGACGTCTAATTTTTCATAGGTTATGGCTTTCGAGGTGCAGGAAGACGGCAAGACCGCAGATCCTCGAGAGCTTACTCAAGTGAGTGACTGGGGTGAGTGGGCGCAGCCAACACACCTGCAGCTTGAAAGACGGCGGGTATGATGGAAGGATGGCAACGCGCTTTTGTCCTGCATAGCCGCCCGTGGAGCGAAACCAGTCTCGTGCTGGACGTCTTCACGGAAGAATCGGGTCGTGTGCGCCTGGTGGCTAAAGGCGCGCGCTCCAAACGTTCTAATCTCAAAGGCGCGCTCCAGCCTTTTACTCCGTTGTTGCTTCGCTTTGGTGGACGTGGTGAGGTCAAAACCTTACGCAGTGCCGAAGCCGTTTCTCTGGCTCTCCCCCTTAGCGGTATCACACTGTACAGCGGCTTGTATATCAACGAGCTTATCTCTCGTGTACTTGAGTATGAGACCCGCTTTTCTGAACTCTTTTTCGACTACCTCAACTGTATTCAGGCGCTGGCTGGCGCGACGGGTTCGCCAGAGCCTGCGCTGCGTCGCTTTGAGCTGGCCTTACTTGGACATCTGGGGTACGGCGTCGATTTTACCCACTGTGCGGGTAGTGGCGAGCCGGTGGACGACACTATGACCTATCGTTACCGGGAAGAAAAAGGGTTTATCGCAAGCGTAGTGATTGATAACGCCACCTTTACCGGACGCCATCTGAAAGCACTCGAATCGCGGGAATTTCCGGATGCTGATACGCTTCGCGCCGCGAAACGCTTTACCCGCATGGCGTTAAAGCCGTATCTTGGTGGTAAGCCGTTAAAAAGCCGGGAACTGTTCCGGCAATTTATGCCAAAACGCGCAGTAAAAACAAAAAATGATTAACGAGGATGGATTGCCATGGCCGAATTACTGTTAGGCGTCAACATTGACCACATTGCCACTTTACGTAATGCACGCGGCACCGCATACCCTGACCCGGTTCAGGCGGCGTTTATCGTTGAGCAGGCGGGCGCAGACGGCATTACCGTGCACCTGCGTGAAGACCGTCGCCATATTACCGATCGCGACGTGCGCATTTTGCGCCAGACGCTGGATACGCGTATGAATCTGGAAATGGCGGTAACCGAAGAGATGCTGGCGATTGCCGTTGAGACTAAGCCGCATTTTTGCTGCCTGGTGCCGGAAAAACGTCAGGAAGTGACGACTGAAGGTGGCCTGGACGTCGCCGGTCAGCGTGACAAGATGCGTGATGCCTGCAAACGCCTGGCGGACGCAGGCATTCTGGTTTCGCTGTTTATCGATGCTGATGACGAACAGATTAAGGCCGCTGCTGAAGTCGGCGCGCCATACATCGAAATTCACACCGGCTGTTACGCCGATGCGAAAACCGACGCTGAACAGGCCAGCGAACTGGCGCGTATCGCCAAAGCGGCGACCTTTGCCGCCAGCCTTGGCCTGAAGGTGAATGCGGGGCACGGCCTGACGTACCACAACGTTAAAGCCATCGCCCGGATCCCGGAAATGCACGAGTTGAACATTGGCCATGCCATTATCGGCCGCGCGGTGATGAGTGGTCTGAAAGATGCAGTAGTCGAAATGAAGCGCCTGATGCTGGAAGCGCGTGGCTAATGGCGATTCTGGGATTAGGTACGGATATCGTGGAGATTGCCCGCATCGAAGCGGTGATCTCCCGTTCCGGCGACCGTCTGGCAAGACGCGTGCTCAGCGACAACGAATGGGCAATCTGGGAGACGCATCAGCAACCGGTGCGCTTTCTGGCGAAGCGTTTTGCGGTCAAAGAGGCGGCAGCAAAAGCCTTTGGTACCGGTATTCGCAACGGTCTGGCGTTTAATCAGTTTGAAGTCTTTAACGACGAACTCGGTAAGCCGCGTCTGCGGTTATGGGGGGAGGCGTTAAAACTGGCGGAAAAACTCGGCGTCGCACATATGCATGTGACGCTGGCCGATGAGCGTCACTACGCCTGCGCCACGGTGATTATCGAGAGCTAACGTTTTGTCGACCTGATAAGCATCGCATCATCAGGCAACGTTACAGCTTATCGGCGTGGTGCATCAGTACAAACTTATCCCACAGCTGCTCTTCCGTTTCGACATGTGCCGGATCTTTCAAAATAGTATTGGGGATCGGGCACACCTTCTGGCAGGTTGGCGTGTCGTAATGGCCTACGCATTCCGTACACTTGTCGCTGTTAATCTCGTAAATGCTGTCACCCATCGAAATCGCCTCATTCGGGCATTCGGGCTCGCACATATCGCAATTGATACACTTTTTAGTGATTAACAGGGCCATCAGGAAACTCTCAAAACATCACAAATCGGGCGGGCATTATACGCGCATTCTTTGCTCAGACCAGTTTTTTTACCAGTGCTTCGCTGTGGCGAATGCGTTCCGGGGCATGCTCCAGATCTTGCTGCACCAGCGCCATAAACAGTAAATCAGTGAGCATCATTTGCGCATGGGTAGAGGAAATCGCTGCGCTGCGCGTGGCCTGTTCTTCAGCAATCGTGTACAGACAATGAGTTGCGCGCTGTTGCAGGGCGTTAGGTGTAAATCCGGTGATGGCGAGAATTTTGGCTCCGGCGCGCAACGTTTCATCCGCAGCCAGGTTGAGTTCGCGCCGTTCTCCGGTATACGAAATGGCCAGCAGCAGATCGTTGGGTGAAAGCGCCTGCACCGCCGCCAGCAGGGCGTGCATATCGCGTTCAACCACCGCGTTAAACCCAATCTTTAGCAGTTTCCAGGCAAAATTCTGCGCTACCAGACCCGATGCGCCAATCCCGGTCAGGATAATGCGCCGGGCTGAGCGCAGCATCGTGACGCTCTCTATCAGTTTCTCTTCGCTGTTGACGTCCAGCGTCGCATGCATCGCCGCCACGTTTTCTTTAATCAGTTTTTCGCCCACCATACGCATGGGGTCGTCACCGCGAATCTGATTATGCACCGGAATGGAATGAGGGTTGGGATTGCTGGCCAACGCTTCGCTAATCGCCAGTTTCAGCGCCGGAAACCCTTTAAAGCCCATCTTTTGCGCGAACTTCACCACGCTGGACTGGCTGACGCCTGCTTCAAAGGCCAACTGCTGTGAGCTGAGATGACGCGCGGTATCCGGCTGAGCAAGAAGATAATCCGCAAGTTTTTTATCGCTTTGCGCGAGGTCCGGGTAACGCTGACGAATGCGAATTAAACAGTTCATGCTGTCTCCTGGCGAAAACGTGATGGCGATTGCAAAACAAAATTTCACTCGCCTGGATGAATATAATATTCCATTATGACAGATTATTATGAATTAAAAATTCCTAAGGAACAAAAAATGAATCTCGGTGCATTAGTTTCAGAAACCCGCAATCCACAGACCATGGATCTGGATGCGCTCTCAACGTTGGAGTTGGTTCATCGATTTAATCAACAGGATACGCTGGTAGCGGAAGCAGTAAAAGCAACTCTGCCTCAAGTTGCGTGCGCGGTCGATGCGGCAGCCAACGCGTTAAAAGCCGGTGGACGCATTATTTACATGGGCGCAGGTACCAGCGGACGTCTTGGAGTGCTGGACGCGTCTGAGTGCCCACCGACCTTCGGTGTACCGCATGGTCTGGTGGTTGGGCTGATTGCCGGGGGGCCGGGCGCGCTGCTCAAGGCGGTAGAAGGCGCGGAAGATAACCCGCAGTTAGGCGAGGACGATCTGCGCGCACTCAACCTTACTGCACAGGATCTGGTGGTTGGTCTGGCGGCTTCAGGTCGCACGCCGTATGTGATTGGCGGGCTGAAATATGCGCGTTCGGTGGGTTGTACGACGGCGGCTATTTCCTGCAATCCGGATTCTCCTGTCGCGCATGAAGCGGATATTGCGATCTCCCCGGTGGTGGGACCGGAGGCGTTGACCGGGTCAACACGGCTGAAATCCGGCACCGCGCAAAAATTGGTGCTCAATATGATCTCCACCGGTGCGATGGTGAAATTTGGCAAGGTGTACCAGAACCTGATGGTGGATATGCAGGCAACCAACGTCAAACTGGTCGATCGAGCGTGCCGTATGGTGGTTGAAGCCACCGGCATTGCGCGTGAACAGGCGCAAGCGCTATTAAAGCAGACTGATTTTGACGTTAAGCCAGCGATTTTAATGGCGCTCACCGGCCTGGATGCCGCTACCGCCCGTGAAAAGCTTGCCGCTCACCAGGGTTTTTTACGCGCGGCGTTAGAACACTAAGAGGTTTATATGGATAAGACGGCGGTGCTGGCCAGCGACATTCTGCTGGGCGTAGGCGGAGAGCAAAATATTCTGCGCCTGGAAAACTGTATGACCCGCGTCAGGGTGGAAGTTCAGGATGACGATCAGATTGATATTCCCCGTCTCAGGCAACTGCCCGGTGTTAGCGGTTACGTGAAGCAGGGCGCGCAGCATCAGATAATCGTCGGCCCCGGTAAAGCTGCCAAGGTGGTGGATGCCATGCGCTCCCTGATTGCCGGTGACGGCGAGCGTGCAGATGTGAATAATATCGAGCGCACCAAATCAGAGGCCAAAGCGAAGTACAAAGCGCCAATGAGCGATGCGCTGCGCAAGCTGGCGAACGTCTTTATCCCTCTTATTCCGGCGTTTATCGCCTCCGGTTTGATTACCGGCATTATTAACATCCTTAAGCGACCGGATATCGTGGGGGATTTTGCGACCCATTATCCGAATATGCTGGGGCTGATGGGCATATTTGGCAGCGCCGTGTTTGCCATCATGAATATTCTGGTTGGGGTGAATACCGCCAAAGTCTTCGGCGGCTCTCTGGCGATGGGCGGGGTGATGGCGGGGATCCTCTCCAGTCCGCAGCTGGCGCAGATTACCCTGTTTGGCGAAGCGTTGCAGCCGGGGCGCGGCGGGGTGATCGCAGTGCTGCTGGTGGTTGCGCTGATGTGTTGGATCGAGCGCAAATTCCGCGAGCTGTTGCCGGAATCGCTGGAGCTTATTCTTAACCCGCTGCTGACCACGATCATTACCGGGGCCATCGCGATTGTGGCGTTACAACCGCTTGGAGGCTGGATTTCTGAATCTATCGCTCACGGCGCATCCTGGGCTATCGACCGCGGCGGTTTCCTGGTTGGTGCCATACTGGCGGGAACTTTCCTGCCATTGGTGCTCACCGGACTTCATCAAGGGTTGGTGCCCATCCACGTTGAGCTGGTACAGGCACACGGTTATAACGCGCTCTTTCCTATCCTGGCGATGGCAGGCGTTGGACAAGTAGGGGCTGCGATAGCGGTGTTGATGAAAACCCGTAATGCGCGGCTAAAGAAAGTGATCAAAGGAGCGCTGCCGGTCGGGCTGCTGGGCATTGGCGAGCCGCTTATTTTTGGCGTCACGCTGCCGTTGGGTAAACCGTTTATCGGTGCCTGCCTTGGCGGAGCGGTAGGCGGGGCGCTGATTAGCTACTGGAAGGTGGCGACGGTTATCACCTTTGGCATCTCCGGTTTGCCGCTGGCACTGACGATTGTTGCCGGAAAAGTGATGTTCTATCTGTTAGGCTATCTGGTAGCAGTTATCGCCGGGTTCCTGTTTACCTGGCTATTGGGGTTCAACGATCCAGAGGAATAAGGTTTGACCAATCACCAGCGCCGCGTTGTTTTTTTTGATTTGGATGGCACGTTACACCAGCAGGATATGTTCGGTAGCTTTATACGTTATCTGCTGCGTCGCCAGCCGCTGAACGCGTTGCTTGTGCTGCCTCTGCTACCGGTGATTGCGCTGGCGCTGCTGATACAAGGGCGTGCCGCCCGCTGGCCAATGAGCCTGCTGTTGTGGGGATGCACTTTTGGTCGTAGCGAGGCGCGTCTGAAAGGGCATCAGGCTGACTTTGTGCGCTGGTTTCGCAGTAACGTGACGGCCTTTCCGCTCGTTCAGCAGCGGCTGACAACCTACCTGTTAAGCTCTGACGCCGAAATCTGGCTTATCACTGGCTCCCCGCAGTCGCTGGTCGAGCAGGTGTACTTCGACACGCCGTGGCTACCGCGTGTCAATCTGATCGCCAGTAAAATGGCGCGGGGATTCGGCGGGTGGGTACTGCCTCTGCGCTGTCTGGGCCATGAGAAAGTGACGCAACTGGAACGCCACATTGGTGCGCCGCTTCAGCTTTACAGTGGCTACAGCGACAGTAATCAGGACAATCCTCTGCTCTCTTTTTGCCAGCATCGCTGGCGCGTCACGCCGCGCGGAGAGCTGCAACAACTCGAATAGAGTAAACGATAGCGTCTGTGTATAATGCGCCCGCTTTGATTACTGGAGTTACCCCCTTTGTCTGAAGTTGAATTTAGCCACGAATACTGGATGCGTCATGCTTTAACGCTGGCTAAGCGCGCCTGGGATGAGCGTGAAGTCCCGGTGGGCGCGGTATTGGTACATAACAACCGCGTGATTGGCGAAGGCTGGAACCGTCCGATTGGTCACCATGATCCGACTGCCCACGCTGAAATTATGGCGCTGCGTCAGGGCGGCCTGGTGCTGCAAAACTACCGTCTGTTGGATACCACGCTGTATGTCACTCTGGAGCCGTGTGTGATGTGCGCAGGCGCGATGGTGCACAGCCGTATCGGCCAGGTCGTTTTTGGCGCGCGCGATGCGAAAACGGGGGCAGCCGGGTCATTAATGGATGTACTGCATCACCCTGGAATGAATCATCGGGTGGAGGTGACCGAAGGGGTGCTACGAGATGAATGCGCCACGTTGCTCAGTGATTTCTTCCGCATGCGTCGTCAGGAAATCAAAGCGCTGAAAAAAAACGCCAATTTGTAAATGCCGGTCTGATTGCCTGATGACGCTGCGCTTATCAGGCCTACGAGGCTACTTGCCCTCTTTTTTCTGCGGTGAAAACAGCAGGGAAGGGGAGTGCGACAGGTAATTTGACGACGTCTGAGACAAAAACGACGAAAGCGGCAATTCATCTTTACCTATTAGCTCTGCCGGCGTCACCGCCGGGTAATCCTGCGCCAGTTGCTGCGTTTCAAGCGCCCGTTTTTCTTTCTCCTGCAGATACCCCACCAGGCTAATTTGGTACTTACGGATATTTTCTACATAAGCGTAGGCTTCGTGGCCTCGCGCATAACCATAGGTCAGCTTGTTGTAATACGGCTTTTGGCTGAGCAGTGGCAGACGCTGTTTTACGTCGGACCAGCTGTTCGGATTGCCTTTGGTTTTCACGGTCAGCGCCCGTGCATCCAGCATGTGCGCGTAACCCATGTTGTAGGCTGCGAGCGCAAACCAGATGCGTTCCCCTTCGGGGACGGTATCGGGCACTTTACTCATCATATCCTGCAAATACCGTGCGCCGCCGCTGATGCTTTGTTCGGCATCGGTGCGGTCAGTCAGTCCGAGACTTTGAGCGGTATTTTTGGTCAGCATCATCAACCCGCGTACGCCGGTCGGGGAAGTGGCCTGCGCGTCCCAGTGTGACTCCTGATAAGAGATTGCGGCGAGCAGTCGCCAGTCTATCTCCTGCGCATATTTCTCAAACAGCGGCTTAAGGTCCGGCAATACGCTGTCTACGGCGCGTAAAAAGGTGCGGGTATCAACATAGTCAAAATCATCGCCATGTCCGAGATACTTTTCTTCTAGTCGCGCCAGAGAGCCGTCTTCATTCATGGTGTTAAAAAAATCCAACAGGGCGGCAGACAGCGTGTTGTCATCGTCCAGGCGACTAAACCAGGTCACCGGCTGTTCGTCAGATACGTCCAGCGCTACGGCCAGTTCAGGATGTACGCGTTGGTATAAGCTGATGGCGACGGAATCGGCAATGGTGTAATCCAGCTTCCCGGCGATAACATCATCAAGCAGTTCAGTAGTGCCCTTTTTGTCATCCACCTTCCAGCTCAGATCGGGAAATTTATTCTCTTTAAGTAACTGGAGATCGTTAACCACCACGTGTCCCGGGGCGATGGTCAACTGATTTTCGTTCACAGTGGCAAGAGTGCGCGGGCGGTATTGCCCAACCCGATACACCAACTGTTGTGAAACCGAATAGTAGGTTGGGCCGGGCTGGTAATTTTTCACCCGCTCGCTGTTATATACCAGGCCTGCGGCTAACAGATCGGCATGGCCGTTATCCAGGTCGTCAAAAAGCTGGCTGATGTTCTGGCGCACGGTGACTTTTAACTTCACGCCCAGGTAGTTGGCGAACGCCTGAGTCAGTTCATAATCCAGGCCGAATTTCTTACCGTTGAGGGTCGCGTAAGTTAACGGCGAGTCGAGGGTACTGACGCGCAGTTCTCCCCGCGACTGAATGGCGGCGATACGATTTTCGGCTTTACCGAACCAGGGAATAGATGGCCAGAGGGCCGCTGCCAACAACAGCGTTAATATGCCGATGAACAGATAATTAATCTTTAATTTTTTCAATTAGTTAATTCTCTGAACCGTACGTTGTCTCTGCCTGCTGTGGTGATGATTAAGAAGTGAAGTCGTCATTAATGAGCGGCATTTTGCTTAAACTTGCGTCAGTTGGCAACTTATTCAGAAACCAGACCGCATTTGATGATAAGAGACGGTCGTGATTTTATTTCGACGCAAACGGTTTCGTCGGCGCGGTAGATTCTTTATAATGACGCCCGTTTCCCCCACTTGGGCACACCGAAAGCTTAGAAGACGAGAGACTTATGATGGAAATTCTGCGTGGTTCACCTGCACTGTCTGCATTCCGTATTAACAAACTGCTGGCACGTTTTCAGGCTGCCAACCTCCAGGTCCACAATATTTACGCCGAGTACGTCCATTTTGCCGATCTGAATGCACCGTTGAATGAGGATGAGCACGCCCAGCTTGTACGCCTGCTGAAATATGGTCCTGCTCTTCACAGCCATGCCCCTGAAGGCAAACTGCTGCTGGTTACGCCTCGCCCTGGCACCATCTCCCCGTGGTCTTCTAAAGCGACTGATATTGCCCACAACTGCGGCCTGCAACAGATTAGCCGTCTGGAACGTGGCATTGCCTGGTATGTAGAAGCCTCTACGCTGACCGCTGAGCAGTGGCAGATGGTTGCTGACGAACTGCACGACCGCATGATGGAAACGGTTTTCTCTGCGCTGAACGATGCCGAAAAACTGTTTGTCCATCACCAGCCTGCGCCGGTCTCCAGTGTTGATCTGCTGGGTGAGGGACGCCAGGCGCTGATCGACGCTAACTTGCGTCTCGGTCTGGCGCTGGCGGAAGACGAAATCGACTATCTGCAGGATGCGTTTACCAAACTGGGACGCAACCCGAACGACATTGAACTGTACATGTTTGCGCAGGCTAACTCCGAGCACTGCCGCCACAAAATTTTTAACGCCGACTGGGTTATCGACGGTAAACAGCAGCCCAAGTCGCTGTTCAAGATGATTAAAAACACTTTCGAAACCACGCCGGACCACGTGCTGTCTGCCTATAAAGACAACGCCGCGGTCATGGAAGGTTCTGAAGTGGGCCGCTACTTTGCCGACCACAAAACCGGCCGCTACGATTTCCATCAGGAGCCAGCCCACATTCTGATGAAGGTTGAAACCCACAACCACCCGACGGCT
>NZ_SZWS01000012.1:146164-152261 GCF_005281245.1 Citrobacter sp. wls826 | reverse complement strand
TACCGGCTCCGGCGGCGAAATCCGCGACGAAGGTGCAACCGGTCGCGGTGCAAAACCGAAAGCCGGGCTGGTGGGCTTCTCCGTTTCCAACCTGCGTATTCCTGGCTTTGAACAGCCGTGGGAAGAAGACTTTGGTAAGCCGGACCGTATTGTTACTGCGCTCGATATCATGACCGAAGGTCCATTGGGCGGCGCGGCGTTTAACAACGAATTCGGTCGTCCGGCGCTGACCGGCTACTTCCGCACCTACGAAGAAAAGGTCAACAGCCACAACGGCGAAGAGCTACGCGGTTACCATAAACCGATCATGCTGGCGGGGGGGATCGGTAACATCCGTGCCGATCACGTGCAAAAAGGTGAGATCGTCGTTGGCGCCAAGCTGATCGTCCTCGGCGGCCCGGCGATGAACATCGGGCTTGGCGGCGGGGCGGCCTCCTCTATGGCTTCCGGCCAGTCTGATGCCGATCTTGATTTCGCTTCGGTACAACGCGACAACCCGGAAATGGAACGTCGTTGCCAGGAAGTTATCGACCGCTGCTGGCAGATGGGCGATGCGAACCCGATCCTGTTTATCCATGACGTTGGCGCAGGCGGTCTGTCTAACGCCATGCCGGAGTTGGTAAGCGATGGCGGTCGCGGCGGTAAGTTCCAGCTGCGCGATATTCTTAGCGACGAGCCGGGTATGAGCCCGCTGGAAATCTGGTGTAACGAATCCCAGGAGCGCTATGTGCTGGCGGTTGCCGCTGACCAGCTACCGCTGTTTGACGAACTGTGTAAGCGCGAGCGCGCGCCGTATGCGGTGATCGGTGAGGCCACTGAAGAACAGCATCTCACACTGAGCGACAGCCACTTCGATAACCAGCCGATCGACATGCCGCTTGATGTGCTGCTGGGTAAAACCCCGAAAATGACCCGCGATGTGCAGACGCTGAAAGCCAAAGGCGACGCCCTGAATCGTGGCGAAATCTCGATTGCAGATGCGGTTAACCGCGTGCTGCATCTGCCGACTGTCGCTGAGAAAACGTTCCTCGTGACGATCGGCGACCGTACCGTTACCGGCATGGTGGCGCGTGACCAGATGGTTGGTCCGTGGCAGATCCCGGTAGCCAACTGCGCGGTCACCACCGCAAGCCTGGATAGCTACTACGGTGAAGCGATGTCTATCGGTGAGCGTGCGCCAGTTGCGCTACTGGATTTCTCGGCCTCTGCGCGTCTGGCGGTAGGTGAAGCGCTGACTAACATGGCGGCAACGCAGATTGGCGATATCAAACGCATTAAACTGTCGGCCAACTGGATGGCGGCTGCGGGTCACCCCGGTGAAGATGCCGGGCTGTACGAAGCGGTAAAAGCCGTTGGGGAAGAATTATGTCCGGCGCTTGGCCTGACTATTCCGGTGGGCAAAGACTCTATGTCGATGAAAACCCGCTGGCAGGAAGGTAATGAGCAGCGTGAAATGACTTCGCCGCTGTCGCTGGTGATCACCGCCTTTGCCCGCGTGGAAGACGTGCGCCACACGATAACCCCGCAGCTCTCTACTGAAGACAACGCCCTGCTGCTGATTGACCTCGGTCTTGGTCACAACGCGCTGGGCGCGACGGCGCTGGCACAGGTTTATCGTCAACTGGGCGACAAGCCTGCCGACGTGCGTAACGTTGAGCAACTGAAAGGCTTCTACGACGCCATTCAGGCGCTGGTCGCGCAGCGTAAGCTGCTGGCCTACCATGACCGTTCCGACGGCGGACTGCTGGTTACGCTGGCGGAAATGGCCTTCACCGGTCACTGCGGTATTGACGCTGATATCCACTCTCTGGGTGACGATCGTCTGGCGGCGCTGTTTAATGAAGAGCTGGGCGCAGTGATCCAGGTTCGCGCTGCTGACCGTGAAGCGGTTGAGGTGTTGCTGGCACAACATGGCCTGGCAGATTGCGTGCACTATCTCGGCCAGGCGGTAACGGGTGACCGTTTCACCCTGAGCGCCAACGGTCAGCCGGTGTTCAGCGAAAGCCGCACCACGCTGCGCATGTGGTGGGCGGAAACCACCTGGCAGATGCAGCGTCTGCGCGACAACCCGGAGTGTGCCGATCAGGAACACGACGCGAAAACCAACGATGCCGATCCTGGCCTCAACGTTAAACTGTCGTTTGATATCAACGAAGATGTTGCCGCCCCGTTCATCGCTACCGGCGCACGTCCAAAAGTGGCCGTGCTGCGCGAGCAGGGCGTGAACTCCCACGTTGAAATGGCGGCTGCCTTCCACCGTGCGGGCTTTGACGCCATCGATGTGCATATGAGCGACCTGCTGGGCGGACGCATCGGTCTGGGTAACTTCCAGGCGCTGGTCGCTTGTGGCGGTTTCTCTTACGGCGATGTGCTCGGCGCAGGGGAAGGCTGGGCGAAGTCGATTCTGTTCAACAACCGCGTCCGTGATGAGTTCGAAACCTTCTTCCATCGCCCGCAAACGCTGGCGCTCGGGGTGTGTAACGGTTGCCAGATGATGTCTAACCTGCGTGAACTGATCCCGGGAAGCGAGCTGTGGCCGCGCTTTGTGCGTAACCACTCCGATCGTTTTGAAGCCCGCTTCAGCCTGGTCGAAGTGACGCAAAGCCCGTCTTTACTGCTTGCCGATATGGTTGGTTCGATGATGCCGATTGCCGTTTCTCACGGTGAAGGCCGTGTGGAAGTGCGTGACGGCGCGCATCTGGCCGCGCTGGAGAGTAAGGGACTGGTGGCGCTGCGCTACGTTGATAACTTCGGTAAGGTGACCGAGACCTACCCGGCTAACCCGAACGGTTCGCCGAACGGAATTACTGCCGTTACTACTGAAAATGGTCGCGTCACCATTATGATGCCGCATCCGGAACGTGTATTCCGTACCGTGAGCAACTCCTGGCACCCGGAAAACTGGGGCGAGGACAGCCCGTGGATGCGTATCTTCCGCAACGCGCGTAAACAGCTCGGGTAATCAGCTCGATAACCTTTAAGCCCCTCTGCGTGAGGGGCTTTTTTTTGTCTGTCATTTTGTAAGCCGGATAAGGCAATTATGCCGCTATCCGACAATGCGTTTAAGTGTCGGGAAATCCCGACATAGGCGGGGTTACGTTGTCGCCAAATGGAGACACTTAATTGTATGATTTACAATGAATTTGTTTTTAAGTGCTGTGGGTGTTGCTGATTGGCGACAGTAAGGGTGAAAAATAGCCAAAATCATTTTTCATATGAATAAGAACATTTTCCATATTTATCATTGTGTTAATAAAGTGTTTTGAACATTGGCACAGATGCTGCATAATATAGCCCAGTGGCTCATTCACCTTCTTATGTCAGCCCCTTCGGGACGTGCTACATAAACTTCGAATGACGCACAACAAGGTGCCTGCCGTCCAACATCTGATATTAGCATCGCTCATATCAACCTTCGGGCGAAACGTCGAGTTAGGCACCGCCTTATTCCACAACAAAGCCGGGTTAATCCCGGCTTTGTTGTATCTGACGTTCCCCTCAGTTAGCATCAACCTATTCCTGTCCATTGAGAGTAACGCCTTGAAGCGCTGGTCTGTTTTCCCCCGATCTTTACGTCAATTAGTTACGTTGGCATTTTTGCTTATCCTGCTGCCGTTGTTAGTTTTGGCCTGGCAGGCGTGGCAAAGTCTGAATGCCCTGAGCGCGCAGGCGGCGCTGACGAACCAAACCACGCTGATTGACGCCAGACGCAGTGAAGCGATGACCAATGCCGCGCTGGAGATGGAGCGTAGCTACCGGCAATACTGTGTGCTTGATGACCCAACGCTGGCTAAGGTTTACCAGAGCCAACGTAAACGCTACAGCGACATGCTGGATGCGCATGCGGGCGTGTTGCCGGATACCAAGCTTTATCAGGCACTGCGTCAGGACCTCAACGATCTCGCGCAGTTGCAGTGCACCAACAGTGGTCCTGATAGCGTGGCGGCGGCGCGGCTGGACGCTTTCGCCAGTGCCAATACTGAAATGGTACAAGCGACGCGCACGGTCGTCTTTTCTCGTGGGCAGCAGCTACAGCAGGAAATAGCCGAACGTGGGCAGTTCTTTGGCTGGCAGGCGCTGGTGCTGTTTCTTGTCAGCCTGGCGATGGTGTTGCTGTTTACCCGCATGATAATCGGTCCGGTGAAGGGCATAGAAAAAATGATCAATCGTCTGGGGGAAGGGCGCTCGCTGGGCGATAGCGTATTATTTACGGGACCCCGGGAGCTGCGCTCCGTGGGGCAGCGCATTATCTGGCTGAGCGAACGTCTCTCCTGGCTGGAGTCACAACGACATCAGTTTTTACGCCACCTGTCCCATGAGCTAAAAACGCCTCTGGCGAGCATGCGCGAAGGTACCGAGCTGTTAGCCGATCAGGTCGTTGGGCCGTTAACGCCAGAGCAAAAAGAGGTGGTCGGTATTCTCGATGACAGTAGCCGCAACCTGCAAAAACTGATTGAGCAACTGCTCGATTACAACCGCAAGCTGGCGGATGACGAGGTTGAGCTTGAACGTGTGGAAATCGCGCCGCTGGTGGAAAGCGTTGTTTCTGCACATAGCCTGCCCGCTCGCGCCAAAATGATACATACTGATGTTGCGCTTGCGGTGAACGCCTGCCTGGCAGAACCGATGCTATTGATGAGCGTGCTGGACAATCTTTATTCCAATGCGGTGCACTATGGCGCTGAATCCGGTAACATTTGGATCCGCAGCAGTTTGCATGGCTCAATGGTATACATTGATGTAATGAATACCGGCACACCGATTCCAGAAGCAGAACAGACCATGATCTTCGAGCCTTTTTTCCAGGGTAGCCATCAGCGAAAAGGGGCGGTAAAAGGAAGCGGGTTGGGGCTGAGCATTGCCAGAGATTGCATCCGCCGTATGCGGGGCAAACTGTATCTGGTTGATGAGCATGCGCAAAACGTTTGTTTTCGCATAGAACTGCCGCTATCTGCAGCGAAAAATCACTAAAATAAACCTAAGTCTGGTGAGTATGCCATACGTTGTTGTCCGAATGCTTAAACGACATTTTTTCCGTCGCGTCATCCTCGCAAGCCTGCCGTGTCTGGCGCTGGTAGGCTGCGTCCCGAACGCGGTGAATCATATTATCGGCGACCCCTCGCAGGAGAAAATTCCGCCTCATCAACTGGCGGACTACCTTGCAACCGACTGTAGCGATATCTGGTCGCTGGCTGGTCAGCCCACAGAGACCAATCCGCTGTACTGGCTGCGGGCGATGGATTGCGCCAATCGCCTGATGCCGGTACAGGCGCGTAGTGAAGCCAGCACGATGATGCCTGATACCTGGCAGGGGGCTTTCAGGCGCGGGATCCTGCTTGATAACGCCAATATTACGCCACCTGAAAGGCGGGAGACGGTTACGCGCCTCGACGTATTAAGCCCGCAAATTCCGCCACAGGTACGCCCGCTGTATCAGGTCTGGCGCAGCAGTCAGACGTTGCAGTTGCAACTGGCCGAAGAGCGTATGCGCTACAGCAAGCTTCAGCAGGCGTCAGACAGCGATCTTGATACGTTACGTCAGCAGCAGCAACATTTGCAGTCTCAGCTCGATCTCACGACCCGCAAGCTGGAGAATCTGACCGATATCGAACGCCAGCTTTCCACGCGCAAACCTGCCGGTAGTTACAACCCTGATGCGCCGCACGGGAACGATAAACTCACCCCACCTGATAACGAGGAAGGCACAGCGCCGTCTGCCGATGAGGTCACGCCATGATAAGCCGTAAGCCCGCGCATCTGCTGCTGGTGGATGACGATCCCGGCCTGTTGAAATTACTTGGAATGCGCCTGACCAGCGAAGGCTACAGCGTCGTAACCGCAGAAAGTGGGCAGGAAGGGTTACGGGTACTGAACCATGAAAAAGTGGATCTGGTTATTAGCGATCTGCGCATGGATGAAATGGACGGCATGAAGCTGTTTACTGAAATCCAGAAAGTGCAGCCGGGAATGCCGGTTATTATCCTTACCGCTCACGGTTCCATCCCCGACGCCGTTGCGGCGACTCAGCAAGGGGTGTTCAGCTTTCTCACTAAGCCGGTCGATAAAGACGCGTTATACCATGCGATCGACGGTGCGT
>NZ_SZWS01000012.1:141867-146096 GCF_005281245.1 Citrobacter sp. wls826 | reverse complement strand
GCCAGCTGCTGATGACAGCTGGCGTGAGTCCATCGTCACCCGCAGCCCACTGATGCTGCGCCTGCTGGAACAGGCGCGCATGGTGGCGCAATCGGACGTAAGCGTATTGATCAACGGCCAAAGCGGAACCGGGAAAGAAGTTTTTGCCCAGGCCATTCACAACGCCAGCCCGCGCAGCCACAAGCCCTTTATTGCCATTAACTGCGGCGCATTGCCGGAACAACTGCTGGAGTCTGAGCTGTTTGGTCATGCGCGCGGTGCCTTTACCGGCGCGGTGAGCAATCGTGAAGGGCTGTTTCAGGCCGCGGAAGGCGGGACGCTGTTTCTCGATGAGATTGGCGATATGCCCGCGCCGTTGCAGGTTAAATTGCTACGTGTATTGCAGGAGCGAAAAGTCAGGCCGCTGGGCAGTAACCGCGATATCGATATTGATGTGCGGATCGTTTCCGCGACCCACCGTGATTTACCCAAAGCGATGGCTCGGGGGGAATTTCGCGAAGATTTGTACTATCGCCTCAACGTGGTGAGCCTGAAGATCCCAGCGCTGGCCGAGCGTACGGAAGATATTCCGCTGCTGGCAAACCATCTGCTGCGCCAGTCTGCTGAACGACACAAACCGTTCGTGCGCGCCTTTTCGACCGATGCCATGAAACGGTTAATGACCGCCAGTTGGCCTGGTAACGTGCGTCAGTTGGTTAACGTGATTGAGCAGTGCGTGGCGTTGACCTCTTCGCCGGTGATCAGCGACGCGCTGGTGGAGCAGGCGCTGGAAGGGGAGAACACCGCGCTGCCGACCTTTGTTGAAGCGCGTAACCAGTTTGAACTCAACTACCTGCGTAAGCTGTTGCAAATCACCAAGGGCAATGTGACCCATGCGGCGCGAATGGCGGGGCGCAACCGCACCGAATTCTACAAGTTGCTCTCTCGCCATGAGCTGGATGCAAACGATTTCAAAGAATAAATCTGCGGATTATGTTAGTTTTATTCGATCAAAAGACAGGCGACCTTTTCAAGGAATAGCATGAAAAAGATTGATGCGATTATTAAACCCTTCAAGCTGGACGACGTCCGCGAAGCGCTGGCTGAAGTCGGCATTACCGGTATGACTGTAACAGAAGTGAAAGGGTTTGGCCGTCAGAAAGGCCATACTGAGCTGTACCGTGGTGCGGAATATATGGTGGATTTTCTGCCGAAGGTAAAAATTGAAATTGTGGTCACCGACGACATCGTCGATACCTGCGTCGACACCATTATTCGTACTGCCCAGACCGGTAAAATCGGTGACGGTAAGATTTTTGTCTTCGACGTGGCACGCGTGATTCGTATTCGCACCGGTGAAGAAGACGACGCGGCAATCTAAGCCGCGCCGTGCTTGCCGGATGGCGGTGTAAACACCTTATCAGGCCTACAATCTCCCGTAGGCCTGATAAGCGCAGCGCCATCCGGCATGATGTAATTACAAGACTTTATGCGGGCCGAAGCATTCGTAATGAATGTTCTCGTTTTTCACGCCCAGGCCGACCAACTGCTTCGCGGCAAACTGCATAAAGCCAACCGGACCGCACAGATAAAACTGCATCGCCGGATCGCTGATTGCGCCTTCCAGTTTGTTCAAATCCATCAGACCAACGCTATCAAACGCACCTTTCGCGCGATCGGCTTCGGTTGGCTCACGATACCAGGTGTGTGCGCTAAAGCGTGGCAGCGTTTTGCCCAGTTCATTCACTTCATCGGCAAAGGCATGTACATCGCCATTTTCTGCCGCGTGGAACCAGTTAACCTGCGCCGTATGATTCGCTTTTGCCAGCGTATCCAGCATCGCCAGCATCGGGGTTTGACCCACGCCTGCTGAAATCAGAGACACTGGGGTATCGGTCGCAACGTCCATAAAGAAATCGCCCGCAGGTGCAGCTAAGTGAACGACGTCGCCCACATTCGCATGGTTGTGCAGCCAGGTGGAAACCTGACCACCGTCTTCACGCTTCACAGCAATACGGTAGCCTTTGCCATCGGGTTTACGGGTCAGTGAGTACTGACGAATTTCCTGATGCGGGAAACCTTCCGGCTTCAGCCAGACGCCCAGGTATTGCCCCGGATGATATTCAGCCACTGCGCCACCGTCGACAGGTTCAAATTCAAAGCTGGTGATAAGCGCACTGCGTGGGGTTTTTGCCACGATGTGGAAAGGACGGGTACCTTCCCAGCCGCCATTTTTATTGGCATTTTCACTGTAGATCTGCGCTTCACGGTTGATGAAAACGTTCGCCAGCACGCCGTATGCTTTGCCCCATGCATCCAGAACTTCCTGGCCTGGGCTGAACATTTCGTCCAGCGTTGCCAGCAAATGGCCACCTACGATGTTGTACTGCTCCGGTTTAATCTGGAAGCTGGTATGCTTCTGCGCGATTTTCTCAACGGCAGGCAACAGCGCCGCC
This sequence comes from Citrobacter sp. wls826, assembly GCF_005281245.1. NCBI lineage: Bacteria > Pseudomonadati > Pseudomonadota > Gammaproteobacteria > Enterobacterales > Enterobacteriaceae > Citrobacter > Citrobacter sp. wls826. The sequence continues at coordinate 143,661 of NZ_SZWS01000012.1, read as the reverse complement.
AGGTTCTCGATATTGCTGGCATACGCGGCAATAGCGTTAAACAGTGCTTCCCGCTGATCGCCATTACGCTGGTTACTCATGTTGAAGATTTCTTTCAGCTCTGGGTTATGCGTAAACATGCGATCGTAGAAATGGGCGGTCAGCTTCGGGCCTGTTTCAACCAGCAGGGGAATGGTGGCTTTCACTGTAGCGATGGTTTGTGCGTCAAGCATACGGTCTTCCTTTATCTGAAATTTTAATGATGTATGTCAAATGCATCTTATAAAAAATACCCCTGCATTGTAAATGGTTCTTTGTAACTTTGCGTTGTAAAGGTTACATCGTGAAAAATCTGCATCACAAACCTGAAAAGAAATCCGTTGAAATTCAGCAGACCTTTGTTCTCCAAAGCCTTGCGTGCCGTGAAGGTAATCGTTTGCGTAAAATCCTTTGTCAAGACCTGTTATCGAAGAATGATTCGGTTATACTGTTCGCCGTCGTCCAACGGGACTGCCTTTTTAGGCCGAAATTCTATTGTTAGCTGAGTCAGGAGATGCGGATGTTAAAGCGTGAAATGAACATTGCCGATTATGATGCCGAACTGTGGCAGGCTATGGAGCAGGAAAAAGTACGTCAGGAAGAGCACATCGAACTGATCGCCTCCGAAAACTACACCAGCCCGCGTGTTATGCAGGCGCAGGGTTCTCAGCTGACCAACAAATACGCTGAAGGTTATCCGGGCAAGCGCTACTACGGCGGTTGCGAGTACGTTGATATCGTTGAGCAATTGGCTATCGATCGTGCAAAAGAGCTGTTTGGCGCTGACTACGCTAACGTACAGCCGCACTCCGGCTCCCAGGCTAACTTCGCTGTTTACACCGCTCTGCTGCAACCGGGTGATACCGTTCTGGGTATGAACCTGGCGCAAGGCGGCCACCTGACTCACGGTTCCCCGGTTAACTTCTCTGGCAAGCTGTACAACATCATCCCTTACGGTATTGATGAGTCCGGTAAAATTGACTACGAAGATATGGCTAAGCAGGCCAAAGAGCACAAGCCGAAGATGATCATCGGCGGCTTCTCTGCTTACTCCGGCGTTGTTGACTGGGCAAAAATGCGTGAAATCGCCGACAGCATTGGCGCATACCTGTTCGTTGACATGGCGCACGTTGCGGGCCTGATCGCCGCAGGCGTTTACCCGAACCCGGTTCCACACGCACACGTAGTGACCACCACCACCCACAAAACCCTGGCGGGTCCGCGCGGCGGCCTGATCCTGGCGAAAGGCGGTGACGAAGAGCTGTACAAAAAGCTGAACTCCGCGGTGTTCCCAAGCGCACAGGGCGGCCCGCTGATGCACGTGATCGCGGCGAAAGCCGTGGCGCTGAAAGAAGCGATGGAGCCTGAGTTTAAGGTTTACCAGCAGCAGGTTGCCAAAAACGCCAAAGCGATGGTGGAAGTGTTCCTGAACCGTGGCTACAAAGTGGTTTCTGGCGGTACTGAAAACCACCTGTTCCTGCTGGATCTGGTTGATAAAAACCTGACCGGTAAAGAAGCTGACGCCGCACTGGGCCGCGCTAACATCACTGTTAACAAAAACAGCGTGCCGAACGATCCGAAGAGCCCGTTTGTGACTTCCGGTATCCGTATCGGTTCTCCGGCTGTGACTCGCCGTGGCTTTAAAGAAGCGGAAGTGAAAGAGCTGGCTGGCTGGATGTGTGACGTTCTGGACAACATCAATGACGAATCCGTTATCGAGCGCGTCAAAGGTAAAGTTCTGGATATCTGCGCACGCTTCCCGGTTTACGCGTAATT
>NZ_SZWS01000012.1:136765-141807 GCF_005281245.1 Citrobacter sp. wls826 | reverse complement strand
GCCGCTGATGCGGCCTTTTTTCATGCTCATCCCGGTCAACGAATCGTCTGTAGTTGCTCCTCCACATACAGATAACCAATTCCCATCAGCTGTTGTGCGCGGCTCAGCTTGCCAAAGCCGATTTGGGTTGCTCTGGTGCGAGTCGCGTCACGATGATCGAAGGGGTTAAATCCCGTCTGCCTGATGATGATATTCAGCCACTCTTCCCCAAAGCCACAGCTGCGGCCGTATAACAAAATATTATTTATATTTAAGGTATTCAGGAAGTTGTAGAGACTAAGTCCGATGGCGTTGGCCGAGTCTTCAACCCAGGCATGAAGGCGTAAATCCCCCTGTTGCCATTTTTCAATCAAGGCATCAATGGTTAGTGCTTCAGGATTATCAGCGAGATCGGGGCGCGTTTTTAACCACATTCTCGCCTGTTTTTTTAGCGCGCTGAGGGACGCTACGGTTTCCAGACAACCGTATCGACCACAATCGCAGGCTACGCCATCAGGGTTGATAATCGTGTGCCCGATTTGTCCGCTGCCGTAGAGACTGCCGCGCCATACCTGGTCGTTGATAACAAATGAGGAGCCAATACCATAATCGACATTGATGACGCAAAAGTCCCGATACTGACCGTCGTTTTGCCATTTTTCCGCCAGCGCCAGCATCACACAATCGTTATCGACCATGACGCGCACGTTGAGTTTTTCTTCCAGTAGGTATTTCAACTCCACGGGCTGTTTCCAGGGCGCCTGCGGCATCGTCTGCGATACGCCAGTTCCCGCATCAACCTGTCCATGAACCGCCAACGCCAGATTGATTTTTCGATTAGGCCAATTTTTACGGTACTGATGCCAGCATTTCTCAATGGCCGCGAGTAATGCCTGGGGATGGGGGGCGTCAATCGCATGGTATTCAACGTCGCCTTTTGGACTCAGGCAGGCGTTGCCAAGCTGGCACTCGATACTGGTAGGCGTGATGTTCATGCATAAGGTCCAGTCACCCTCCGGGGCGATAAGCCAGGCGCCGCTGCTATGGCCGCGTGACAGACGGTCGTCCGGTACATTTACGACGCGTCCCTCTTCCTCCAGCTCCTGAAGAATATTGCTGACGGCAGGAATCGAGATTTGTGCCAGTCGGGCGAGGGTCGATTTGCTGGCTCGTTTCTTGCGATACAGGTACTCCAGCAGCACACCCTTGTTGTAATGGCGAATTTGCTGATTGTTAATGCAGGCTTTCATACACTAAACCTTGTTAACTAAATTGCGTGATTATTGTGCGTAAAACCCGTAATTCTGTCCATTACACTGCTCTCATTATTTCACTCTAGTATGTCTTGTTAACTTTGAGGGCGTTATGAGTTCAGTAAACGTTTGGCAGGAGACGGTACATATTCCGACCTATGAAACGGGGGCGCAGGATGTACATCCCATGTTTCTGGAGAATCGGGTTTATCAGGGGTCTTCCGGGGCCGTGTATCCCTACGGTGTGACGGATACGCTGAGCGAGGATAAAACGTTAAAGGCCTGGCAGGCGGTATGGCTGGAAAATGATTATATCAAAATCATGATCCTGCCTCAGCTTGGGGGCCGCGTGCATCGCGCATGGGATAAGGTGAGGCAGCGTGATTTCGTTTATCACAATGACGTTATCAAACCCGCGCTGGTGGGGCTGCTTGGTCCGTGGATCTCCGGGGGGATCGAGTTCAACTGGCCGCAGCACCATCGACCCACTACGTATATGCCGGTGGATTTTACGATTAGCGAAAATGACGATGGCTCAAAAACAGTGTGGGTTGGCGAGACAGAGCCGATGCATGGGCTGCAGGTGATGACCGGATTTACTCTGCGCCCGCAACGTGCAGCGCTGGAGATTGGCAGTCGGGTCTACAACAGCAATGCCACGCCGCGTCATTTCTTATGGTGGGCGAATCCGGCAGTGAAAGGTGGCGACGGGCATCAAAGCGTCTTTCCACCGGATGTCACCGCGGTGTTTGATCACGGCAAACGTGCGGTTTCAGCCTTCCCGATCGCCACCGGAACGTATTACAAGGTGGACTATTCGGCGGGTGTTGATATCTCTCGCTATAAAAATGTTCCGGTACCGACCTCCTACATGGCGGAAAAGTCAGAATACGATTTTGTCGGCGCCTGGTGCCATGATGAAAATGGCGGGCTTCTGCATGTTGCGGATCATCATATCGCGCCGGGGAAAAAACAGTGGAGCTGGGGGTATAGCGAATTTGGTCAGGCATGGGATAAAAATCTGACCGATGAGAATGGGCCTTATATCGAACTGATGACCGGTATTTTTGCCGATAACCAACCGGATTTTACCTGGCTTGACCCATTTGAAGAAAAGCGTTTTGAGCAATACTTCCTGCCTTACCACTCGCTGGGCATGGTACAGAACGCCTCGCGCGATGCGGTGATTAAACTACAGCGTGATGACGAGGGGATTGCCTGGGGGGTGTATGCCATTTCTCCTCTCTCCGCCCACCGTCTTACCCTTTGCGAAGAGGGGAACCCGCAGCCGCTGCTGGATGAAGTGATTGAGCTGATGCCATGCGCCGTTGTGCAGGGGGCGTTAACCGGGATTAATCCCGCTCGTCTGACGATAACGCTGTCCGATCGCCACGGCAGGAGCGTATTGCGTTATCAGGAACATCAGCCGCAGGAGATACCGCTGCCGGAAGTGGCGAAAGCCCCGCTAAGTGCGGATAAGATCGGCAGCGTGGATGAGGCGTGGTTTATCGGCCAGCATCTGGAGCAATATCACCACGCCAGCCGTTCACCTTTCGACTATTACCTTCGCGGCCTTGAACTGGATCCATTGGATTACCGCTGCAATCTGGCGCTGGCGATGCTGGAATATAATCGCGCCGACTACGTACGAGCGAGCGATTATGCCACTCAGGCGTTGGCGCGTGCGCATCGCCTGAACAAAAATCCGCAGTGCGGGCAGGCAAGCCTGATCCGCGCCAGCGCCAGAGAACGGCTACAGCAATGGCACGATGCGCAGGAGGATTTTTGGCGCGCAGTGTGGAGTGGTAACAGCAAAGCGGGCGGATATTATGGGCTTGCCAGGCTGGCTACGCGAAATGAGCGTTACGATGATGCCCTGAATTTTTGTCGGCAGAGTCTGCTGGCGTGTCAGACCAACCAGGATGTGCTGTCTCTCGAAACATTATTACTGCACCTCACCGGTCGTCATGGCGAGGCACTGCAACTGACCGAAAACCTGCTGCGCGACTATCCGCTGAATCCCACTTTCTGGTGGGTGAAAGCGACGATCTCTGCAGCCGAATCGGACATGGCCCGCTGGGTGGGCGTCTGCCAGTCGCGGGATATTAACGCCTTGCAGACCGCCGGATTATTGCTGGACTGGGGAATGACTGAGCGGGCGAAAGCCGTCCTGACCGCGCTTAACTGCCAGAAAACGCTACCGCTCTATTTGCAAGCCAGTTTGAGCGAGGGGAATGAGCGCCTTGCGCTGATAAACCGCGCGCGCGAGGTGTTTCCTGACTTTGTGCGTTTTCCCAATCTGCTGCCGGAAGTGGCGGCGCTGGAAAATGTCACAGAGTGCTATTTTGCTCAGCACCTGCTCGCCTGCTTTCACTACAGCCGGCGTAACTATGAGAAAGCGACTCACCTGTGGCAGCGCTGTGTTGAGATGGCCCCTGATTTTGCTGATGCCTGGCGAGGGCTGGCGATTCATGCGTGGAATAAACTGTCTGATGCCAGTCTGGCGACGGCGTATCTGGATAAAGCGTGTGAGCAACAACCGCAAGACGCTCGTCTTTTGTTTGAGCGCGATCTGCTGGATAAGCTCACTGCCGCAGAGCCAGGCAAACGCCTTGCCCGGCTGGAGGCAAATCTCGCTACGGCACTGAAACGCGACGATTTAACGGCGGAGCTGCTGCATCTTTGGCATCTCGCCGGGAAAACGGATCACGCGGCCGGGATCCTTTCTTCGCGTAAGTTTCATCCCTGGGAAGGTGGCGAAGGAAAAATAACCAGTCAGTTTATTATCAATCACCTTTTGCGAGCCTGGCAGCATATTCAGCACCAGCGTCCGCAGCAGGCTGAAGCGTTGCTGACTGCCGCGCTGCACTACCCGGATAACCTCAGCGAAGGACGGTTGCCGGGTCAGACCGATAACGATATCTGGTTCTGGCTGGGGATTTGCGCCCGGCAGCAGGGTATGGAAGAACGTGCTGTCGAGTGTTTCCAGAAAGCGGCGCGGGGCGATCGGACGATCAACATTCATAGCTACTACAACGATCAGCCGGTGGATTACCTCTTCTGGCAAGGTATTGCCTTGCGGATGACGGGTGAAAACGCGGCCAGCCACCAGCTTTTCAACGATATGCTGCAATGGTCGCAACACATGGAGGCTGAGCAGGTGGAGGCCGATTTCTTCGCGGTATCCCAACCCGATCTCCTCTCGTTATATGCCGATATCCAAAAGCAGCATCAGGAGAAATGTTTGCTTGTGCGCTCCCTGGCGACGGCAGGACTGGGCGGCGGAGCAAGCTACGAGCAGGCGCTATCTGAGCTGGAAGCGCTCAATCCCGCCTGGGCGAAAGCTGCGCTGTTTCGACAGACAATGCCCTTCGTGCTGCACCTCATTAACTAAAGAACGTTTACTGTAATCTTTGAGCGGCCTGACCCGCCGCTTTCTTCGGGATGTTTAGAATATGTGAAATCGCCCGGCGGACGCTTATGTTCCGCCGAAGCTAAACAACAATAAATGCCTGACCCTACAGGAGGCACGTATGTCTAAAAATAAGGTAGTCTCATTTTTTTCATATTTACTGTTAACGTTGTTGAGTATTTCATTCCCCGGCTTTAGCGCAGAGAAAGAGATTACCGTCGGTGCAATCTACCTTGATACTCAGGGGTATTACGCTGGCGTACGTCAGGGCGTTCAGGATGCGGCACTAGAGAATCAGGCAAAAATTCAGCTCATTGAAACCAATGCTCAGGGCGATATTTCCAAAGAGAGTTCGTTTATCGATACGCTGGTCGCGCGCAACGTGGACGCCATTATTC
>NZ_SZWS01000012.1:132145-136706 GCF_005281245.1 Citrobacter sp. wls826 | reverse complement strand
CAGAAAACGGCAGCAGCCGCGCGGTTCGCCGGGCCAGTGAAGCCGGTATTCCGGTGATTTGCTACAACACCTGTATCAATGATAAAGGCGTGGACAAGTATGTCTCTGCCTACCTGGTTGGCGATCCGGTTGAATTTGGTAAAAAGCTGGGGGAGGCCGCGGCTGATTATTTTATTGCACAAAAAATCAGTGCCCCAAAAATTGCGATAATTAACTGTGAAGCGTTCGAGGTCTGTGTGCAGCGGCGTAAAGGCTTTGAAGAGGCGCTAAAAGCACGCGTTCCGGATATGCAGATTGTCGCGAATCAGGAAGGAACTGTTCTCGATAAAGCCATCTCTGTGGGCGAAAAGCTGATTATCTCCTCATCCAGTCTGGACGCCATTATGGGGGAGTCCGGCGGGGCGACGCTGGGTGCGGTTAAAGCGGTCCGCAATCAAGGGAAAGCGGGCAAAATTGCCGTGTTCGGCTCGGATATGACAACGGAAATCGCTCAGGAATTGCAAAGCTATCAGGTGCTGAAAGCCGTTGTCGACATTTCGGGTAAGAAAATGGGCAATGCCGTTTTCGCACAAACCATGAATGTGATTAATAAAACCCCACAGGCAAACAAAATCATCCCTGTGGACATCGATACCTACGTTAAATCTGAAGATGGTAAGCAGTGGCTGACTACGCATGTCGACGGTCTGCCTTGATGACTCTTGTCCGTTAACTGAGGTAGAGATGTGATGACAGCAAGTGAAAAAACGTCGACACCGGTCGCGAAGATAGTCGCAGGAAATAAGCGTTATCCCGGCGTCGTGGCGCTGGATAACGTGAATTTTATGCTCTCAAAAGGTGAGGTTCGGGCGCTATTGGGGAAAAATGGCGCGGGAAAGTCCACGCTCATTCGTATGCTGACCGGCAGTGAAAGTCCTGATAGCGGCGAAATTTGGTTGGGTGGAACCCGCCTTGAGGGCAGCGATGCCACGCTGACGCGACGCGCAGCGGAGTTGGGGGTCAGAGCCGTATACCAGGAGCTGAGTCTGGTTGAGGGATTGACGGTTGCTGAAAATCTCTGTCTTGGTCAATGGCCGCGTCGTAATGGCATGATTAATCAGACTATGATGGCTCGCTAGGCGACAGAGGCACTGGCGGCTCTCGGTGTTGATGTTCCACCCGATGCTTTAGTCGGGACGTTGAGTCCGGCACAAAAGCAACTGGTGGAGATTGCCCGTGTAATGAAAGGCCAGCCGCAGGTGGTTATTCTCGATGAACCGACCAGCTCGCTGGCTAATGCGGAAGTTGAGTTGGTGATCAACGCGGTAAAACGGATGTCAGCGCTGGGCGTCGCCGTGATTTATGTCAGTCATCGCATGGAGGAGATCCGCCGTATCGCCTCTTGCGCAACGATCATGCGCGATGGTCAGGTCGCCGGGGATGTTACGCTGGAGAGCACGACCACTCAGGAAATCGTATCGTTGATGCTGGGCAGGGAACATATCGATCTCCCGCGGGTTAAACCCGGCATCTCGCTAACGACTCCGGTTCTGCAGGTTGCGCAATTATGCCATCCGCCAAAGCTACATAATATTAGCTTTACGCTGCACCGGGGCGAAGTCCTGGGGATTGCAGGTCTGCTGGGATCGGGCCGTAGCGAATTACTCAAGGCAATCATTGGATTAGAGTCATTTTCCCGCGGAGAAATCACGCTGAACGGCGTGAATATTTCGCAGCCTGATTATGCCGCAATGCTCAAAAGCGGCGTGGGCTATACCCCGGAAAACCGTAAAGAAGCGGGGATCATTCCGCTACTGGGCGTGGATGAGAACACGGTAATGACCAACCGACACAAGGTGAGTCAACGTGGCGTGTTGAACTGGCAGCGGATCCAGGCGCTGACGGCGGCGGTGATGAGCAGGATGACGGTAAAAGCGGCAAATACGCAGACCGCAATCGGGACGTTATCGGGCGGCAATCAGCAAAAGGTGGTCATTGGACGCTGGGTATATGCCGAAAGCGAAATTTTGCTCCTTGATGAGCCGACGCGCGGCGTCGATATTGAAGCCAAACAGCAGATATATCGTATCGTACGCGAGCTGGCCGCAGAAGGAAAAAGTGTCATCTTCATTTCCAGCGAAATAGAAGAACTGCCTTTAGTTTGCGATCGTATTTTGCTGCTGCAAAACGGCGAATTTACCCGCGAGCTTTTAGCCCCTGTAAATGTCGATGAATTAATGTCGGCCATTCTATCCACGCACTAGCCATTACGTTTATTGAGGAAATAACAGATGTCTGCCTCATCATTAACGCTGCCGCAAGGCAAAAGTACCGCGCCAAAGCAATTTATTAGCAATCATATTAATGAAATTGGTTTGCTGGTGGTTATTGCTATTTTATATCTGGTATTTTCATTGAACGCGCCAGGATTTATTTCGTTAAATAACCAAATGAACGTCCTCCGGGATGCCGCAACTATTGGGATTGCCGCATGGGCAATGACGCTCATTATTATTTCCGGTGAGATAGACGTGAGTGTTGGGCCGATGGTGGCGTTTATCTCCGTCTGTCTGGCCTTCCTGTTACAGTTTCAGGTGCCGCTTAGCCTTGCCTGCCTGATGGTGTTAATTCTGGGCGCCGCGCTGGGCACGCTTGCTGGCGTATTGCGTGGCGTATTTAGCGTTCCAAGCTTCGTGGCCACATTAGGTTTGTGGAGCGCCTTACGCGGTATGGGACTGTTTATGACCAACGCGCTTCCGGTACCGATTGATGAAAATGAGGTGCTGGAATGGCTCGGTGGGCAGCTTTTTGGCATCCCGGTGTCGGCGCTCATTATGCTGATTCTGTTCGTCATCTTTGTCTTTATCAGCCGCAAGACTGCGTTTGGTCGCTCCGTTTTTGCCACCGGCGGGAATGCGACCGCCGCGCAGCTTTGCGGGATTAACGTTAAGCGGGTGCGTATTTTGATTTTTACGCTCTCCGGTTTGCTGGCTGCCATTACCGGGATTCTGTTGGCCGCCAGGCTTGGCTCAGGTAATGCGGGGGCGGCAAATGGACTGGAGTTTGACGTCATTGCGGCGGTTGTGGTCGGAGGCACCGCGCTGTCCGGCGGTCGCGGTTCACTGTTTGGCACTTTATTAGGCGTACTGGTGATTACCCTTATTGGTAATGGACTGGTGCTGCTGGGAATTAACTCTTTCTTCCAGCAGGTTGTTCGCGGACTAATTATTGTGGTGGCAGTGCTGGCGAATATATTGCTGACCCAACGTAACAGTAAACTTAAACATTAATATTTATTAATTTATGCAGAGGGAATGATGAAAACAATGCTGGCTGCTTTTTTACCGGGAAATTCCACCGTTGAACTCAGAGAGGTTCCTGTGCCAACGCCGGGTATCAATCAGGTTCTCATTAAAATGAAATCATCAGGAATTTGCGGGAGCGATGTTCATTATATTTATCATCAGCATCGGGGGACTGCTGCTGCGCCGGATAAGCCATTGTATCAGGGGTTTGTTAACGGTCATGAACCTTGTGGACAAATTATTGAAACCGGGGCTGGCTGTCGACACTTCAAAGCGGGTGACCGGGTGCTGGTTTACCATATTTCCGGCTGCGGATTCTGTTCCAACTGCCGACGGGGTTTTCCGATCTCCTGTACCGGGGAGGGCAAAGCCGCCTACGGCTGGCAGCGCGACGGGGGTCATGCTGAATATTTATTAGCGGAAGAGAAAGACCTGATTCATCTCCCGGATGCCCTGAGCTATGAAGACGGGGCGTTTATTAGCTGCGGCGTTGGGACAGCCTACGAAGGTATTCTGCGTGGTGAAGTGTCCGGCAGTGACAACGTTCTGGTTGTCGGCCTCGGGCCTGTCGGCATGATGGCCATGATGCTGGCGAAGGGGCGTGGGGCGAAGCGCGTTATTGGCGTCGATATGCTGCCAGATCGCCTGGCGACGGCAAAACAGCTGGGCGTGATGGACAACGGATTCCTGGCCACGACGGAGAATCTACCGGCGCTGATTGCCGAACTGACGCACGGCGGCGCGGACGTGGCGCTGGATTGTTCCGGTAATGCAGCGGGTCGTCTGCTGGCATTGCAGTCGACAGCGGACTGGGGGCGAGTTGTCTATATCGGTGAAACCGGGAAAGTTGAATTTGAAGTGAGTGCCGACCTGATGCATCACCAGCGGCGTATTATTGGCTCCTGGGTAACCAGCCTGTTCCATATGGAGAAATGCGCCCGCGATCTGACCGACTGGAAGCTTTGGCCGCATAGTGCGATTACGCATCGTTTTTCTCTTGAACAGGCAGGGGAAGCCTATGCGCTGATGGCGAGCGGGAAGTGCGGCAAAGTGGTTATTAACTTTCCGGATTAAGGGGGCCAGATGACGCTTTATACGCTGGAAAATAGCAATCTGCGGCTTCAGGTTGCGGAGCAGGGCGGGGCGATTGAGGGACTGTGGTGGCAACATCAGGGGGAAATGAGCCCCGTGCTGCGCCCAGGCCTGAAAAGCGGAATTGCGGTGGAATCGTCTTGTTTCCCCCTCGTGCCGTTCGGTAACCGGGTGAGCGGAAATCG
>NZ_SZWS01000012.1:129812-132114 GCF_005281245.1 Citrobacter sp. wls826 | reverse complement strand
GCGGGAGAGCATCAGCTGCAACCTAACGCTGAGTGGGACCGCCATTACCTTCACGGCGATGGCTGGCTGAATCGCTGGCGCTGTGTGGCACACTCTCCGACGCAGCTCAGACTGGAGTATATCCATCGGCAGGGAGTCTATCTTTATACGGCGCAGCAGGTTTTTACCCTGAGCGCCAGCGGGGTTGAGGTTGAACTGATCGTCACCAATGAGGGGGATTCGCTCCCGTTTGGCCTGGGCTGGCATCCCTATTTCCCGCTGTCGCCGGGAACCCGTATACAGGCGCATGCCAACGGCTACTGGCTTGAGAAAGAACACTGGCTAACCGGCGCGCACCAGGAGAGCTTGCCGCAAGAGCTGGATTTCAATCAGCCCGCTCCGCTGCCTGAACATTGGGTGAATAATGGTTTCTCCGGCTGGGATGGGGCTGCGGCAATCCAGCAACCCGATTTGGGGTATCAGCTTTTGATGACTACCGAGCCACCTGCGCCCTGCTATTTTGTTTTTGTTTCCGATCCGGCATTTGATAAGGGATATGCATTCGATTTTTTCTGTTTTGAACCCATGAGCCATGCGCCTGACGATCACCATCGCCCGGATTTTGGTCAGTTAACCCTGTTGGCATGCGGCGAAAGCATGCGGCAAAAGATGACTCTGAATATTCAGTCTTATTAAACTCCCTGCCCGGAAACGGGCAGGAATAACGTCAACTTCGGCGGCTTCTATACTTATTCCGGCGTTGTTGACTGGGCAAAAATGCGCTTATCAGGCTGCTATCACAACGACTTCAGCGCTACGCCTTCATCGCACAGCGCTTCCTCGCTTACTACTCGTCCTGAATGAATTAACTTACGCAGTGCGCGCACTTCGCGTCCGTTGTTGAGCGCTACTGCGCCAATTAGCTTCCCATCACGCAGGTTGAACCAGATAGCCTTGCCGTCATCCGGATTGCCACGACATAGCCATGTTTGCCCTTGCATATCGCCAACAAATTGCAGATTGTCATTAAATTGGTCGGTCCAGAACCAGCCAGGCGTCTTCTCCGGCAACGGCAGATTGAGCATTGCGGCAGCGGCAATCTGTGCCTGGTTATTGGCATTTTCCCAGCTTTCTACCCGTTCTAACGAACCGTCAGGCTGGCGCGTTATCGCCACATCACCGGCGGCAAAAATCGCGGGATCGGAGGTGATGCAGGCGGAGTCAACGATAATACCGTTAGCCGTCTCCAGCCCCGCTTCGCGAGCCAGCGCATCATTCGCCACGATACCGATGCCATAAACCAGCGCATCGGCCTGTAGCGTCTCGCCGTTTTGCAGGGTAAGCGAGAGAAACTCTCCCGCTTCAGCGTGCTCAATGGCGCTGTTGAGCAGCACCCGCACCCCTGCCTGTCGGTGGCGGTTTAGCAGATAGTCGCGCACCGGAGCAGGGGCGTTGCGACCCATTACCGTTGAGGCCAGCTCCACTAACGTCACCCGACAGCCGCGTAGGATCGCGCTGGCCGCTAATTCCAGGCCAATGGTGCCCGCACCGACAATCACAATCGACTTGCCCGGCAGCAAGGCACCGCGCAGACGCTCGGCATCTGTGGCGTGACGCAGGGTAAAGCAACGTTCGCCCAGTTTATCCAGTAGCGGCAGCGGTCTGGCGGCGGCCCCGGTCGCCAACAGCAACTGCGACCAGCGGTAGGACTGACCATCGGCGAGCATCAGCGTGCGAGAGGTGCGGTCAATCTGACGCAGCGTGACGCCAAGATGCAGCTGTACGTTGTTCTCCCGCCACCAGTCAGCGTTCAGGATCGGCTGTCGCTGTGGATTTTCGTCCAGCAGCATCGCTTTGGAGAGCGGAGGGCGTTCATAGGGCAGATACGGCTCATCGGAAAACAGATGCAATTCGCCGTTAAATCCTTGCTGACGCAGTGCGACGGCGGCCATTGCCGCAGCCTGACCACCGCCGACGATAGCGATAATTTTATGGCTCATAACGCCTCCTCAGAGATCCAGTCCGGCGGCAACGTGACGAATACCGCGAATGCCCAAACCGGCATCGGCATTGATCATCACGCCACTCAATGTGCGATTGTTGCGCTTTGACGCCAGCATCACATACGGGCCGGTAAAATCCGCTGGCTCAGGAAAAAACTGCAACGGCAAAATGGCGGCGATTTTTTCCGGCGTCAGCGACTGCATAATCGACGTATCGCCCTGGCCCAGCGCCTGTGGGCCGCGCAGATCGGTCGCCATACCGCACGGACCGACGCCGTTGACGCGCACCTTTGGCGCCAGCTCGTAGGCTAACTGGCGAA
>NZ_SZWS01000012.1:124389-129774 GCF_005281245.1 Citrobacter sp. wls826 | reverse complement strand
CCCGGTGGCGGCATGTTTAGAGGCGGTATACAACGGACCGCCGCCGCCGGGATACCAAGCCGCGTTGGAAAGGGTAAAGATGATGTTGCCTTCGCTGGCGATCAGCGCAGGGGCGCAGGCTTTTGCGCCCAGCAGATAGCCCAGCACGTTGACGTTAAACAGCTCATGAAAGCCGCTCTCCAGCGCGTCCGCTGGCGTATTGACCAGCGAGGCGTTGTGATCCCATATCCCGGCGTTGCCGATCAAACAGTCCAGCGTGCCGTAGCGCGCCAGAATTTGATCCACCGCGCGCTGATAGTCGGCGTAGCAGGTGACGTTGCCTTCTACTGCCAGCACATGTTCGCCAAAACGTTGGCGCAGGCTGGCGACTTTGGTTGGCGAAAGTTCCAGCGTGGCGACCCGCGCGCCTTCCTCAATGAAACGCTCGACCAGCGCCAGGCCAAGACCGGAGCCGCCGCCGGTGATAAAGACCACGTTATCGCGTAAATCGCTCATCTCGCGTCCTCTGGAATATCAACGAACACATCGCTACCTTCCACGTACACTGCGTAGGTGGTCAGCGGATCGGTGGCAGGTAAACACAACGCCTTACCGGTTTTCAGGCAGAAACTGGCGGCATGTAGCGGGCATTCCACCGTCGCATCGTCTTCCAGATAACCTTCCGACATCGAGGCATTACCGTGGCTACAGCGATCGTTAATGGCATAAAACTCGCCGCCAACGTTGAACAGCGCGATGACAGGCGAGGTGTCGAGCCGGAGCGCTTCACCCTCCGGCAAATCCCCTACGGGGCAGGCATAAATACGACTCATCAGAACAATACACTCAGGTTATGGGAGGTGATCACCGCTTGATCCAGCACGATCTCACGCTCCAGTAAGCGCCACTCATCGCCCGGTAAACGGCGCACTTTGTCCATGCGCATGCCGACGTAAAAGGTTTCATCGCGCTCTTTTTGCGCGCGATACAGCAGATAGTTAAGGCGCACGGCGAACACATCCGGCACTTCGGTTTCACTGACCTGGCAGTTGCTGATCAGGTGCCGGGTACGCGACGGCGGCTCCTCTGCCCAGGCCATTCCGGTTTCCAGTCGCGCAATACGGCGTTCAAGCTGATCTTTGTTGTCGTTAAAAATCCAGGTGGTTGGCGGCTGCACGCCTTTGCGACGGTCGCGCGTCTGGGCATTGACCGTTGTGCGCATGGTATAGCGAATGTCGTCATCCAGCTGTGCCAGCCATTCGCGAAACTGCCAGTCATCCAACAGGCTGGCTTCATGGTAGAGAAACTGCGTAATGCGGTGATGCAGTTCCAGGGAAACTAAAGCACTCATTTCATCACCTCCTGCTGGTAAGCGGCGGTTTTTTCCTGCACTTCCTGCCAGCTTTCGCTGCTGAGTAAATCAGCCCAGCGCTGATACATGCCGCGGGCGGCGGTTTCTGAAAAGATGTAGTTGGTGATCCCCGGAATGCCGTCTTCACGACGTTTCTCCTGACCTAACCCCATTTCCAGGCACAGTTTGCTATTACGCGCCCGATGCCCCTTCAGCAGTTTTTGAATTTCACACCAGTTTTCCGAGTCGTCCTGCTCAAGGAATCCGGCGGGGCCAAAAGCGCGCGTAGCGCTGTTTTCAAATGCGGATTTCACTTCATCAGAGGCGGCTTTATCGGTAATACAGAACGCCCACACTTCAACCTGATCAGGACCGCGCGGATGCCAGACGCGCAACGTAGCGGTACCATTGAGCCAGGAAAGCGTTGGAAAAATGTTGTTGTGACCGGCCAGACGCAGGGCACGAACCTTACCCAGACGCTGTTCAGCTTCCGCGTAGGTGTCGCGGTAGTAGCTGGAGACTTCGCCGTCGACCCACACGTTGGCATCCGGCTTTTCGGTAAAGAAGAAGCCGCTGCCGTGCCCGTCCTGGCCGAACTGTAGTGCATCTTTGGCGGTTTCCCACACCGGGCGAGCGGTTTGTCCGTCACCGAGGCGTTTATCGCTACCGTCGTCTTTTGCCCCCAACACCTGCACAGCGGAGGCATGACTGAACAATGCGTGATACTGATCGCTGGCAAACTGTTCGGCGGGGAATTTCCAGTTACAGTCGATGGTCCACTTCTGTACGCCGCCGACGATTTCTGTGCCGCCTTCGCGGCGGTCAAGCACGCCGTCGAGATACCACGCGATGTCGCCGAGATAATCGCGTAGCGTGGGCGCGGTGGTGTCCCAGTTGCCGAAAATCAGCCCTTTATAGCTCTCTACGCCAGGAACTTCGTTCAGTCCCCAGTGCGATTTGCATAGTCCTTGCGGGTAAGCGCGAGGCTCCAGCGGGACGTCGATCAGCTCGCCATTGATACCGTACGACCAGCCGTGATACGGGCAGGTAAAGGCGCGAGTGTTCCCGCAGTCGGCGTAGCTGACGCGCATCGCCCGGTGGCGGCACTGGTTGAGAAACGCTTTGATGCTGCCGTCTTTCTGGCGAACCACCACGACCGCATCCTCGCCCATGTAGGTGTTAAAAAAATCACCGGCTTTGGGGATTTGGCTTTCGTGGGCGAGAAATAGCCAGCAGCGCCCGAAGATGCGCTCCAGCTCCAGTTGGTAAATTTCTGGGTCAGTATAAATCCGTGGGGTTACACGACCGTTTTGCGTGTCGATCAGTTGGTAGATGTCTAAATTTGAGGGTGTGGTCATATTTTTTAATCCTGAAAGATAAGATGTATTGACCTTCTATTTTTGTGCCATAAGGATGTTGCTGGTTAGTTATCAATCTGTGAAATAGTAAATTTCTACCAGTTGAGACATTTTTTCGATAACAAGGAGAAGGGCATGGAACTGAGGCACTTACGCTATTTTGTGGCGGTGGCGCAGGCGCTGAATTTCACCCGGGCGGCAGAAAAGCTGCATACCTCTCAGCCGTCGTTAAGCAGCCAGATCCGCGATCTGGAAACCTGCGTGGGCGTTCCGTTACTGGTGCGGGACAAGCGAAAAGTTGCGCTGACGGCGGCCGGGGAGTGCTTTTTACAGGATGCGCTGGCGATCCTTGAGCAGGCGGAAAATGCCAAAGTTCGCGCCCGTAAAACGGGGCAGGAAGATAATCATTTCGCTATTGGTTTTGTCCCTTCCGCTGAGGTGAATTTGCTACCGAAGGTGCTGCCCTTATTTCGTTTAAAACAACCGGATACACACATTGAGCTGGTAAGCCTGATAACCACCGAACAGGAAGAAAGGATCCTCAACGGAGAACTGGACGTGGGCTTAATGCGTCACCCGGTGTACAGCCCGGAGCTGGATTATCTGGAGCTGATTCATGAGCCGCTGGTCGTGGTGTTACCGGTGAATCATCCGTTAGCCAATGAGCAAGCGATCTCCGCAGAACAGTTACACGGCGTAAATTTTGTCAGTACCGATCCCGCTTATTCCGGGGCGCTAGCGATGATTGTCAAAAACTGGTTTCAGCAGCAGGAAAGCCAGCCCAATATTGTGCAGGTAGCGACCAATATTCTGGTGACCATGAATCTGGTCGGCATGGGACTGGGGGTGACTTTGATACCCGGTTATATGAATAATTTTAATACCGGGCAGGTGGTTTTTCGGCCTATCGTCGGTGAAGCGCCAACGCTGGCATTGTTGATGGCATGGAAGAAGGGCGAGCTAAAGCCCGCCCTGCAGCAATTCATCGAACTGGCACAACGCCAGAGGATAGAGTAAAGCGCTATTTCACGAGAACGGTAATCGTGGCTGTACCGCTAAATTTACCTGGGGCTGGCGTTCCACCGAGGAGATTGATCGGCCATGCCTCCAGGCTGATGACCCCCCGGCCGGAAGGATGGATACCGATTAACCCATTTGTGAACGGGATATTGATGTGGGTGCCGTCGATACGAGCCATTCTCACGCCGATGTCCGGGGTATTATCGGCCTCCCGGCGGCGGGCGACTAACGTGTACTGATCAAGCAGATCATCGCCATCAATCCTCATTTCCATCTTATTGTTGATGCTTGATGTATCGCCACAGTCGTAGACAATATCAAAATTGACTGGTGTATAGCCGTCCGGCATCTCATTACGGGTAGTGAAACGGCTGGTGTTGATATAACCGAGATCGACCTGAATGACGTCGCCCTGGTTGATTTTACAGTCCTGAGGCACGGTAATGCTCCCCTGGATGCGCAGTTCGGCGATATCTCCCAGGCTGTTCATTGACGGAGGGGAGGTCGTCGTGCTCCATCCGGCCCGTACGGAGGCGATTAGGGTATCTGGAATCACCAGTTCACCTAAGAAGGGTTTGGTGACGTACAGCGTAAAACGGGTACGTGCGCCTATCGTCACCGGCGCGGCGCGATTCTCCGCCGGATCGTCGGTACACACGCTGCCTTTGGGGTTGTTTATTTCATACGAGCCATTTTCTCTCAATGGGTCACGGTTTGTCGGTAAGACGGCTGTGGCGCCGGGAATATCGTCAACTTCGGTTTTAATATCCAGATTATCATTCAGATGGTAAAAGCCGCTGAGTTGACCGATTCCGGGTAGCGCGCTGGTGACCGTATAGAACAGCGCCACTCTGCTACCCGCGCCACAGTCACAATCAATTTGATAGGCACCGCCCGAGAGCGGTGTCGGCAGCTCCAGCGAGGTTCCGGCGACGTTCTGGGCTTGTGTCCAGTCGCTGGAGACATCGGCGTTAAAGCGACCTGCTGCGGCGCAGGACCCGTTCGCCGCGTAGACCGGGGCGATAGATAGCACCAGCAGCGCGGCGGCAATCCCATTTTTCATCCACGAATTCTTTATTGACATAGTGCGTTCCCATTATGTATTGCGGCGCTGCGAGCGGCATCTTCCTGCAGGCTGAAGGTAAACTGGCACTGTTGATCAGGCTGATTGCCCCAGCGCACGGACCACCTCTGCGGCTGATTGTTCACGCCGGTGATATACAGCACGCCGCCTTCATCGACGATGCTTTGCTGCGTCTGGCTGCTGGCTACTGCGCCGAAGGGCAGCGCATTCCCTCGCGCATCGGTGAGTTTCAACAGCACGCGGTAGCCTGTCTGGGCAATAAAGTGCGCCGTTACGGCGGCACCGCGATTAGGCACCACGGTACGCACGGTTTCGGTCACATCGACATTATCCGGCATCATAGTGGTATCGAGAGAGATGGCGTTTTCCTGATACGCGGTCAGATAGGGGATAATGGCATAGCCAAAATAGTCGGTGGCGATGCCCGGATAGTTTTTCACCCGGATACCTGCCGCGCCGTTGGCGTCAATCAGCGCAAAGGCATTACCCAGCGGCTGCGACAGCGTCACGCCATGGGGATGGGCGACAATACCGCCGGAGAGGCCGTAGCTCATCTGTTGGCTATCGCTGCTGTAGTCGTAGCCCGCATTCAT
>NZ_SZWS01000012.1:115425-124324 GCF_005281245.1 Citrobacter sp. wls826 | reverse complement strand
GCTGCCGTACAGGCTGCTGCTATCACCGCCGCCGCCTTCGCTTTGCCGCTGTTTGAGGCTATAGCTCAGTCGACGGTCTTCCAGCAGCGAGCCGTTGATACCCACTTCGTGCTGTGTGGCGCGATCGCGTTGATCGGTGGTGCGCCAGGTTGCCCGCGCATGCGACAGCCAGCGATCCAGCGGTACGCTCAGGCTGAGCGACAGCGTGCGATCGTTGTCGCTGTCCTGCGAATCGGTGAACTGGCCGCTGAGGTTATAGCTCACGCCCCATAGATTGCCGTTCAGACCGATGGACAGGTTTTTATCCTGCCCCCCGCGATCCCAGTACTTCTGCTGCGAGCCGGAGGCGTAGAAGCTGATACCAGAAAACAGCGACTGGCTGACGGTGAACTGAGCTTCATCGCGCAGGCGGTCGTCGGCGCTGATGTCCTTCTGGTTGGCGTCGGAGAAGTTGAAATAACCGCTGCTGGTGTAGCGATAGTAGCTTAGTGACACGCTGGTGCCGCTTTCCGGTAGATCTTTGATGTACTGGGTACGCCAGCTGTAGCCGTGATAGTTTTCATCGTTATCAAGCTGGGTATCCGCACGGCTGACATCCATCGATACCGCCCCAAGTTCGCCGAGCGTAGAGCCGAGACCCAGCGCCAGCGCCCGATAGTCCTGCGAGGCATTCAGGCCACCGTACAGGGTCAACACGTTGTTCAGGCCATAACTGGCGGTGCTTTCAAGGAACTCCGGTTCGTTGCTGTCCTGCGAGCTGGCGGCGCGAAAGCGCCCAGCGGTGGCGCTGTATTTGAGATATCCCGGCCTCTGCATCTGCGGTAGCGCGGAGAACGGCTGGACGAAGTGCCGCACGCTACCGTCGGCCTCTTCGATAGTGACGTCTAAATCGCCGCTGAAGGAAGAGGGGTAGAGGTCGTTGATTTCAAAAGCGCCGGCCGGGACATTGCTTTGATACAGGGTGTAGCCGTTTTGCCGTACCGTGACGATAGCGCTGGAGTTGGCGATACCGCGAATAGTCGGCGCAAAGCCGCGCTGGCTGTTGGGTAGCATGGTTTCATCGGAGTACAGCCGCACGCCGGTAAACTGATAGCTGGTGAATACCGTGCCTTCCGTTGCACTCTCGCCCATTACCAGCTGCGATTTCAGACTTTTGATATCCCGCTGCAACCAGCTATTAATGCTCTCCCAGCGTGTGTCGTTATCGTTGTGCGTCCAGGTGGAATAATTGCGCAGCCGCCAGGGGCCGATATTGGCGCCGTTTTGCATATTCAGATACTGGCGCTGGGTGTTATCGCTGTCGTATTGGTTCTGCGAGCCGCTAAAGGCGTAGTTGGTAAACAGCACCGGCATACCGTCGTCCCAGCGGGAGGGGTCAATATAGCCGCGGGCGTCGCGGTACAATGCAATCTGCGGCACGCTGAGATTCAGCCGGCTGTGGTTGAAGTCGAACTGAGAGACGCTGCCGGGGATGGCCTGCGTCAGATCGGTAATTATCGTACGGTTGTCCTGCTCCGCAAGCTGCGGATAGTTGTCGATCTTAAAGCCCAGCTCACGTAGCTGCCCAAGGGTGAACTGAGGAATCAGCTGGTGGTCTTTACCGGCGATGAACGGCAGCGTACGTTGTACCGTTTTCTTTTTATTAATATAAATATCAACAATATACTCACCAGGGAGCTGGGCGTTATTCTGAGAAAATACGTTGAGATCCACTGCCCGCTGGCCACTTTTCTCCGTTTCCAGCAGCACCGGGTCAAAATAGAGATCGCTGGCCCAGGCCTGGCATGCGCTCAGGCATCCGCTGACAATCGCGCAATGTATCCAGAAAGAGAGCCGTTTCGTGGTTAATAAATGCGGTGTTAATTGCACCATTTCGCTTGTCATTCCTTGAGAGCTATTATCGTGTGGTCAACGTGGGGTACGGCTATTGCAGCGTTCGGGTTTCCGTTTTGGTGGCCCCGCCGTAGTCGTTAATGGCTGCCCACTGCACCGTTTTCCCTGCAGAAGCGGGAACCTCGATCTGTTTATGCTCGCCGGGAGCGATATAGTCGATTTTACTGGTGAGATCGGTTTTCCCGAGCGCAATACCGGCAAAGACGACGTGATAAGCTGATGGGTTATAGATGTCTAACTTATTATTGCTATATTTATATTCGAGAGATTTATAGGCATCGTAAGGTTTACCCGTTAAATTGGCTGGCCGATAAAACAGTTTGATACGCGTTTTAAATACCAGGGTCAGCATATTATTATCGCTGTCGGCAGACTGGCTTTTTGCCGGGATCGCGCGGACGTTAATAAAGAAAAGTGATTCTTTGTTATTAATGATGTTTTCAGATGATTTAATTATTCGTAGTGATGAATCGCTGCCTGAATCCAGACGAAATAGCGGTGGCGTAATAATAAAAGGACCACGCGCCGTTCCTTGCGCATTATCGACCCACGACTGTAATAAATAGGGCAGGTTTTCGCTACGGTTAGCCACCGGCAGGGCGGCCTCTTTTTTCCCGGCATCGTAGATGACGCGAGTTCTCTCTAGCACAATTCCACCCGCGAGGCACTGGCTGACCCAGCCGCCAAGCAGCATCGATAATACGAGAATAGTGTGTTTTTTCATCACAGTCATCCTTAACCAGACGTCAGAAAACGTCTCTTTCCGTCCTTGCTGGAAGAAAAGAGACGACGTACGGGAATTAGCGGTAGTCTATGGTGACATCCACGTTGGCGTTGGCTTCCCCAGGGGTGATCAGTGATGAATCAACGGTGGAGACGTAATAGGCTTGCAGCCCTACGGTAGTGGTGCCATTGGCGTCCGGGGTAAAACTAACTTTCGGCGTGGTGAGCTTATTCAGTGACATTTGCTTGCCGTCGCTGGCTCTGTCGATACGGATACCCACGCCTGTTGCGGCGGTATCCAGGCCGCTAACGGCGACCAGAGCGTCGTGATCGGGCGCAGTCACGGTGCTGCCTGTGCGCGTTTCCAGCCACAGCTGGAACGAGTTGTCCGTTGTACCATCAACGTGTTTCCACGTGGTGGTTGGGCAATTTTTTAACGGAATATCAACCGGAATCGCCGGGGAGCGGTCGCCAATTTCTTTAAACTGCGCGGCGGCGTAGTGACCCAGTTCCACCTTGATGACGTCGCCATTAGAAAACTCACAGGTGCTGGTTAGAATTTCACCCGTAAATTCAATGGTGCCATCTGTCGCCCATGCGCTTCCCGCAGAAAGCGCTATCAGGCTAACTGCTATAGATTTTGTAATTTTGTTCATTAAATTCCCTCTTATCCGATAAACCTATTGACAATTAAATTTATGAAAACATACAGGTTAAAATTAATTGCGGGGCGATGGTATTCGATATTCGTGCATAAGCAAGTTAAGGCGTGATGTTTTCAGATTATATTTATTAAAAATAAGCGAATTAACTGTCATTGTATTAAATAATATTAAATTAGTGAGGGGTGAAATATTATAATAACGAATGTTTTTGCTAAGTATTATACTCGTGATGATATTAAGCCCTTAATATTCAGTTGCGTGTTTTTTAGCTAAATATTTTCCTTTCTTGCATTCCTGTTTACTCATCCCATCACATCTTCTGCTGTAAAATTGTACAGGTGTAAATGATTGTGGATTCGGATAGCCAACAGTGTTGGTTAAAAGTGATGTTTGTCACAATTATCTGGTAAATGTGAACAGTAGTACTCTTCAGAATGCGGCTTGTGTCATTAGACTAGGGCTTCTAAAACGGGAGGACCCATGGCTTTGCATTCCACGCGCTGGCTGGCGCTCGGTTATTTCACCTACTTCTTTAGCTACGGTATTTTTCTGCCTTTCTGGAGCGTCTGGCTCGAAGGGCTGGGGCTGACGCCGGAAACCATCGGTTTACTGCTGGGCGCGGGGCTGATTGCCCGTTTTCTCGGCAGTTTGCTGATTGCGCCGCGCGTAAGCGATCCCTCTCGTCTGATCTCCGCTTTACGTATTCTGGCCCTGTTGACGCTGGTGTTTGCGCTGGCCTTCTGGGCGGGCACCAACGTGGCGTGGCTGATGGTGGTGATGGTCGGCTTTAACCTGTTTTTCTCGCCGCTGGTGCCGTTGACCGACGCGCTGGCCAACACCTGGCAAAAACAGATAACCATGGACTACGGTCGGGTAAGACTGTGGGGATCCGTTGCCTTTGTGATTGGCTCCGCGCTGACCGGCAAGCTGGTGAGCCTGTTTGACTATCGGGTGATCCTGGTCCTGCTGTCGCTTGGCGTCGCGTCGATGCTATTGGGGATGATGATCCGCCCGAGCGTGCAGCCAGCGGGGGAAAACCGTCAGCAGGAGAGCGCGGGATGGCCCGCCTGGCGTGCGTTGATAACCCAAAGCTGGCGTTTTCTGGCCTGTGTGAGTCTGTTGCAAGGTGCGCATGCCGCTTATTACGGGTTCAGCGCCATCTACTGGCAGTCTGCCGGATATTCCGCTTCGGCGGTGGGCTATTTGTGGTCATTAGGCGTGGTGGCGGAAGTGATTATTTTTGCGCTCAGTCACAAGCTATTCCGCCGCTTTAGCGCGCGCGATTTGCTGCTGCTTTCCGCCGTTTGCGGCGTGGCACGTTGGGGGTTGATGGGCTGGAGCACTGAGCTACCGTGGCTGATTGTGGTGCAAATTCTCCATTGCGGAACCTTTACCGTCTGCCACCTGGCGGCAATGCGCTATATCGCGACGCGCCAGGGCAGCGAAGTGATACGTTTGCAAGCGGTGTATTCTGCGGTGGCGATGGGCGGCAGCATCGCCATCATGACCGTATTCGCAGGCTACCTGTACCAGAATCTGGGCAACGGCGTGTTCTGGGTGATGGCGCTGGTGGCGCTACCGGCAATCTTTCTGCGCCCGAAGGTGGTGGCGCAGCCTGCAACGTTATGATTCGAGGATTTTGCGGATCTGCTGCTGCTGATGCGGCGTAAGTGCCAGATCCGCATGAATCAACGGCGGAGAAAACAGCGGCAGCGGCGTGGTATACGGCGTAATAATCAGCGTGACTCCGCGCGGTGTACCCTGTTTTTGAAAGTCCTGCATCGGCATATGTTTTACGTTGAGCGGCAGCAGCGTCAGTTCGCGCAGCTGTTGCTCAATATGCGCTTCAAGTTGTTCATTGTTGCCGGTCAGCAGGATAATCTGCTTCTCGTGCAAATCCTTCTCCTGCATCAGCCAGGCACCGAAAATAACGGCGACCAGCCCGATCTCTTCTTCTGAAAACTGCACATCGTACTCCGCTTCGAAGCCATGTATCGCCTCGCGGGTAGTACGAACCAGACGGGGATAAAGTCGGCTGAACTCCTCCGGCAGCGTGTTATCTATGCCAATGGCAAACACGCTGCGGTTAAGCGCCTGGGCAAGGTGAATATACAGCTGATCGTTCAGTCCTTGCTCATCGCTGAAGCGCACATTGCCATACTCGCGAAAACGCAGCACCAGCCGTGCAATAGCAAGGCGCAGGCGACGATCCTGCTGGTGGTTATCGCGCTCGGGGTCGGGGATACGGAGCATTGAGAACAGCAACGCCATAAACAGCGATTCGCCCGGCGGCGCACTCTGCATGACGTGGCGTTGCCAGTGGCGGCCAATTTCCTCAGCGAGCGGATACTCTGCGCAGGATTGCGCCCAGCGTTGCTGGAGCGGATTAAATTCCGGGGTGACTCCCGCGTGATGCTGTAGCAGACAATACTGTAAATACAGGCGCAGGAACTGGATGTCACGGTACTCAAACGGCTTCTGCAAGCGCCGGGAGCACAGATTAATGAGCGCATGCAGATTGGTGTCGTCATACAGCGTACGCGCGATACCTTGTTGTTTTAGCGCCATTTTTAATGCGGGTGTGAAATGCTGGGCGATAAAAGTCGGGCAGATCCGCAGACCGCGGCGCAGCCACTGCAACAGACACAGGCGCTGATTTAGCGGGGTCCCTTCGATCGTATAGCCGCCATTTAGCGCGGTGGTAATCGCGAGTCGGTGATAGCGCTGGATTTCGAGTCCTGCGCCAATAATATCTTCCTCAACAGTGGCATCATCAACGCCATTGAGGCTACTGAAGGTTTGAGCTGTAGCGATTTGCCCTGGCAGGAAAAGCGTCAGCAGCACCTGGCAACGGCGCTGGGGAGCGGAAAGTACAGATGGTGGAGCAAGCGTTGACATCATCTGTAGGATCTCCCGTAAGTATGTTTGATAAGAATAGCTAAAGTTTGCTCATAGATTTGGAGAATGGAATGCTTTCCACCAGGAATGCTGGAGAGCGTCACAGAATTTTTAACGTGCGGAACAGATAGCAGGAGTGGAACGCAGCGCGTTAACTGGCTTTTTCACTGTTTTATCTTCTATTGAGACATAAAAAAACCCGCCTGAGGGTGACGGGTTGAGAAGACGAGTGGAAATGCGCGGTCTGGTGTTACTGCTCGCGGCTCAGCGTTAATCCCACATCACCGCCGGGATGTACAGACAATAGCGTCTCTTTTGAGTAACCGCTTTCGCTCATCAGACAGGCGCAGGCGGCGTCAAAGATAGCCAGGACCAGTAAAATTGAGGTGGTGGCCAACATGTTCAACGGGTCGGCCTCACGCTGGACGCCGGTGGAAATCACCAGCCTCGACGCTTTAGCAATGGCTGAGTCGGCGTTTTCAGTCACGCTCAGGATGGGCACATTTCTCGCAGCCAGTCCGGGCAGCAGCCGAGTGAGTTCATCCGAATTTCCCCCGCGTGATAGCATAATGACCAGGTCGTCGGCGCGTAAAAAACCGAGATCGCCATGCGCCGCATCCGTCGCGTTGAGGTAAATCGCCGGACGTTCCACGCAGGCGAGCATGTGCGCGACTTTGCGCGCCGCAATACCGGATGTACCGACGCCAGTGACGACGATTTTCCCCTGGCAACCGCGCAGCTCCGCCATTAGCGACTGCCAGACCGGTTCAGTCAGACGCTGTCCCAGACCTGCGAGGGCATCGCTATAGAGCTGAAATACGCCGGTGGCCTGAGACCAGGAGTCACTCATGCGTCCTCCTGCATCAGTTGGCGGTATTTCATATGATCCTGATACATCTCGTGGAATACCCGATATTTGCGATCGTAGTACTGCTTAATGCGATTGGTCTGCGGGGTGACCGTTTTACCAATCCGGCTCATTGCCGACATCGCTTCCGGGAACGTGTCGAACACGCCTGCAGCGATAGTCCCCATCATGGCGCCGCCCAGCAGCATGGCTTCGCTCTCTTCAGGCAGCAGCATGGCGCAACCGGTGGCGTTGGCATGCTCCTGAACGAAGATCGGGTTTTTCGTCCCGCCGCCGCTGGCCATAATCGTATCGATGGTGTAGCCGCTTTGGTTCATCGTTTCAATGATATGGCGCGTTCCCAGCGCAATGGCCTGGATGGTTGCGAGGTACTGGAGCGCCATATCTTCCGGCGTGCGGGACAGCTTCAGTCCGGTGATTGCTCCCGTGAGCGTGGGGTTAGCGCGCGGCGAGCGGTTGCCGTGGAAATAGGGCAGGATGTGCATGTCACGGGTCAAAAAGGCGATATCTTCCGGCTCACCAGCCATTTTACGCAGCAGCG
This sequence comes from Citrobacter sp. wls826, assembly GCF_005281245.1. Lineage (NCBI taxonomy): Bacteria > Pseudomonadati > Pseudomonadota > Gammaproteobacteria > Enterobacterales > Enterobacteriaceae > Citrobacter > Citrobacter sp. wls826. The sequence continues at coordinate 116,736 of NZ_SZWS01000012.1, read as the reverse complement.
CATTCAGCACTTCATAAATGGTTTGCCCCTGAGACTTAGCCTGCGTTAGCAGGGTTTCGTAACACGGATGCGACTGAATAACGTGGTCGATTAACGCCCCGGTTGCTGACTGCCCGCCTTCATTGAGCCAATATTCCGGCAGTACGGCTGAGTAGTAAGGGCCCCAGACGCCGCCGATAAAGCGCGGCTCTTTGGAGATCGCCATGTGTCCGGTGGAGGTGCCACCAATTAGCGCGACACGACGGTCAAAATCCGCCACCTCGCCGGAAACTCCGCTTGCGCCGAGCGTTCCGAGCGTGCCGGCGTGGGCATCGATTATCGAGACGCTGACCGCGGTCCCGGGAATCAATCCCATTTCGCTGGCGGCGCGCGCGGACAGCCCGTGACCGAGAGGTTCGCCCATGGTTTTCACGTAGCGACCAATTTTGGCAGCATCATGTTCCAGCAGGTCTTCCAGCCCAATTTGGCGGAAATAGCTGGCATCCCATTTGTCTTCATGGCCCATATAGGTCCATTTACACACTGTCGAACACAATGAGCGTGTGTCATCGCCTGTTGCGCGCCAGGTCAGAAAATCGGGCAGATCAAAGTAGTAACCCGCATTGGCCCAGGTATTGGGCATATGCTGCTTCAGCCACAGCAGCTTGGGCGTTTGCATTTCCGGGGAGATAATCCCGCCAACGTAGTCCAGCACCCGATGATGCAGGGCGTTAATGCGTTCAGCCTGGGTAATGGCGCGGTGATCCATCCACACAATGATGTTCTGTTCGCTGCGCCCGGACGGGCTGATGGTCAGCGGTTTACCTTCTTTATCCAGCACCACCAGTGAGCAGGTAGCGTCAAAGCCCAGACCTTTCACCTGGATCGGGTTGATATCCGACTGATTAATCGCATCGCGAACCGCGTTACACACCGCCTGCCAGATGTTATCGGAAGACTGCTCAACAAAATCGGCCTGCGGGCGGTAAATCTCGATAGCCCGACTGGCCTGGCCGACCATTCTGCCGTTGAGATCAAACACGCCGGCACGGGCGCTTCCGGTTCCGACATCCACACCAATAAAGTAACTTGCCATAATTTTTTCTCCTGAAATCAGGCTTTACGATTCTGTAATGCGATAAAGAGGATCAGCACCGCGCCCCACAGGGCCATCGTCAGATAGCTGCTGACCCCCAGCAAGTTAAGGCCGCTTTCCAGCATTTGCAGCACAATCAGCGCCAGTACCAGGCCGATAATGCGCCCGAAACCGCCATCCGGGTTGATGCCGCCGAGGACGGAGGCAAGGATGGTGACCAGCAGGTATGACTCACC
>NZ_SZWS01000012.1:112142-115346 GCF_005281245.1 Citrobacter sp. wls826 | reverse complement strand
GAATGGCGGCGACCCAGCCGAGCAGGGCAGAAATCACGTACACGGAAATTTGTACCCGGACGGTATTTACGCCGCTGTAGCGGGTAGCCTGTTCATTGGAACCCACGAGATACAGACTGCGCCCAAGCGTGGTGTGCTCCAGCAGTACCCACAGCAGGATTGCCACCAGGAAAAAGAGCAGCAGCGCTACCGGAATACCGGCAATCGTGGCGTTACCAAGATATTGAATGGCGGTCGGGAAACCGGAAATCACTGTCCCATTGGAAAGCAGAATATTCAGCCCGGAGATAAGCGTCATCGTGCCGAGCGTGGCGAGAATCGGCGAAACCCCGACCCAGGCAATCAGCGCGCCGTTGAGCGTACCGATTGCGACCGCCACGGCAGCGCCTGCCATCAGCGCCAGCACCAGAAACAGCGGGTTATCCGGATGGGTGACGATAATCGCCGCCATTACCAGCGAGCAGGCATTCGCTCCTGCAATTATCGACAGGTTTATGCCGCCGGTCAGCATGGTCATACCCATCCCGAGGGCCAGCATGCCAAGGATCGGCAGCTGCGAGCCAATCGACTGGAAGTTAGCGACGCTGAAAAAACGGCTGCCGAGCAGGGCCGAGAAGACCAGGGCGACGACCACAATAATGACGCATTGCAGACGAATGATGGCATCACCGGGTAAAAATCTGGCGATTGTTTTCATCTCAAAGCTCCCTTGCCAGTTTGCGTTTTTCGTTCCAGGCCGTGGCGCTAATGCTGACCAGGATAATGGCGCCGCTGAACACGGTGTGCCAGTAAGAGGAGACGCTGAGCAGCGTCAGGCCATTTTGTAAGAAGGCCAGCAGAACCACGCCGAGCAGGGTTCCGGTTAATGTTCCGCGTCCGCCGCTCATGCTGGTTCCGCCGAGCACGACCGCCGCCAGTACCGTCAACTCAAAGCCGAGCAGCGAATTGGGCGCAACTGACTGGGTGATTTGCGCCTGAACCACGGCGGCAACGCCTGCCAGAATGCCCATGTAGCCATACACGTAGAAATGCAGCTTCAGCAGATTCAGCCCCAGGCGCGAGGCCGCATCACGATTACCGCCCATGGCGTAAACCTGACGGCCAAGACGGGTATAGTTCATCAGCACGGCGGTAAAGATGATCACAGCCGCCAGGCACAGCAGAGGCAGTGTCAAGCCGTAGTCGTAGCCATCCGCCGCGGTGAACGAGAACCAATTGATGCCGTTCATAAACCAGTCCGGAAAGCCGTACAGCCAGGTGCCTTTGGTGGCGTACACCAGCAGACCGTAGTAAACGTTCAACGTGGCGATGGTAATGATGATGGCCGGAACGCGCAGCCAGTAGACCAGGAAGCCATTAATAAGTCCAAGCAACAGGCCCACCGCAATCGCGATGATTAACGCCAGCGCGAAGTTGCCGCCGTGGCCGATAACCCAACTGGCCATCGCATACTGGGCTATCGCGGTCATCGCCGGAAATGAGATGTCGATCCCGCCGGAAATCAGTACCACAAACAGCCCGCAGGCAAGGATGCCGAGAATCGCATAGCTGGTAGCCACATCCGTCAGGTTCCCCAAAGACAAGAACTCATCGGTGCTGATGCTCAGCCCAACGGCAAGGGCCACAACCAGCAGGCCCAGCCAAAATTCATGTTGCCCGATTAAACGGGAGAGATGCATCTTATTCATTGATTACCTCGACCACTTCAGCAATCTCCTCTTCACGGCACTGATGAGGATTAAATTCCGCCACCAGCCTGCCGCGACGCATCACCAGCACGCGGTGGCTGTTGTAATACGCTTCCGGGATTTCATCGCAAATCATCAGCACCGCCATACCCTGTTCCGCCAGATCGCGGGCTATCTGGTAAATACCCTCTTTGTTGGCGATATCTACGCCTACGGTAGGGGAGTCGAGGATCAGGATGCGGGGATTAGTCGCCACCCATTTGGCGATGGCGATACGCTGGGCATTACCGCCGGAAAGGGTTTTAACCGGCAGGTGTGGATCGGACACTTTGATATTCAGCTCGCGGATCAAGTCGGCGACCAGCTTTTGCGCTTTACGGTGATCGAGCAGGCCGCTGCCGGTATGCAGTTGATCAAACACCGTGACGATGGTGTTGTCGTAGATCGACTGCTCCATGATCAGCCCTTGCGTCAGGCGATCTTCTGAGACGTAGCCGATCCCATGTTTGATGGCATCATGGTTATTGCGAAGAGTGACCGGCTGGCCGTTAATGCGAATCTCACCGCTTTCTGGGTGCGTCATGCCAAACAGGCTCAGACAAAGTTCGGTGCGTCCGGCGCCCAGCAGGCCCACAATGGAGACAATCTCGCCGCCGTGCAGCGACAGATTAATGTTTTGGTATTTGCCTCTGCGGCTGAGGTTGCGCAGCTCCAGCAGGGGCTCTTGCTCAATAGCGGGTCTTTCCGGCAGCGGGCTATAGTGGAAGCGTTGTCCGGTCATCAGGAAAGCCAGCTCGTGGCTGTCGAGTTCGCTGGCAGGATAAGTGCCCACCAGTTTGCCGTCGCGCATCACGCTGATGCGGTCAGCCACTTCCATCACTTCATCCAGACGGTGGCTGACAAACACTACACAAATTCCGGCAGCTTTTAGTTCGTTAACGACCCGTAGCAGGCCATTAACCTCCTGACGGGTTAGTGAGGCGGTGGGCTCGTCCATAATCACCAGACGCGCGTCGGCGGCAATCGCCCGGCAAATGGCGACCAGTTGTCGGTCGGCAATCGAGAGTTTTTCAACCTTTTTATCGGGATCGATGTTCACACCGATGCGCTTCATGGCTGCCAGCGCCTGCTGCTTCATGGCGCCACGACGTACCCAGATATCGCCACCGGGCAGATAGCGGTTGACCGCGATATTCTCCGCGACGCTAAAGTTAGGGAACAACGACAGGTCCTGATAAATAACCTGAATGCCATAATGGGAAGAGAGCTGCGGCGTCAGGTGATGGAACAATTTGCCATCGAGTAAAATCTGCGCGCCTTTTTCCGGATGATAAACTCCGGAGATCACTTTAATAATGGTACTTTTACCACAGCCGTTTTGACCCGCCAGACAGTGAACTTCGCCTTTTCTCAGCGTCAGATTCACGTTATCCAGCGCCAGCACGCCCGGGAATTGTTTGCTGATATTCTCAAGAGTGATAAATGCGGTGGTGTCTGCCATGGACAATACCCCTGC
>NZ_SZWS01000012.1:91172-112059 GCF_005281245.1 Citrobacter sp. wls826 | reverse complement strand
CCGGCGTTAAGGTTCCCTGGTGTTGGCTAAAGCCTTAGAAACCAAGTGATTGTGCGTTGTCTTTGGTGACTTCGAGGATCTTGTTAAAGCGGATCACTTTCTTCTCCGTGTCGATATCGGCTTTCCCTAAACCATCGATACTCAGGTCGGCGTTAACTTCTTTGCCCTGCAACAGCTGATCGGCAACCGTTACCAGCGCGTAGCCCGCGTCTTTTGGATCCCACAGCAGCGCTTTTTTGATATCACCACGCATCAGGTAAGGTGCAGCCTGTGCTGGCATTGCGATCCCGACGACGGCGATTTTATCTTTGGCGCGTTTTTTCTGCACAGCCTGACCCGCTCCGATTGGACCCAGCGAGCCGAAACCGATAATGCCCTTCATCTGTGGATAGGTTTTCATCAGGTCCAGCGTCGTGGCGTAGGATTTATCGATGCTTTCCGCGACCGGCAGACGTGAAGTGACCTCAAACATTTCCGGATATTTTTCTTTCTGGTACTTAATTGCATAATCCGCCCACGCGTTATGCAGCGGCACCGTCAGTGAACCGACATAGATGGCGTAACCCCCTTTGCCGCCCATATTTTTTGCTAACTCATCGACGTTGGCCTGCGCGTATTTTTCACTATCGATGGTTTCGATATCCCATTGGCCAATTTGCTCATCCGGGGATTCGTGCGTCAGAACGACAATGCCTTTATCGCGCGCTTTTTTCAGTACTGGCTCAAGGACCTTGGCGTCATTCGGTACCACGATGATGGCGTTGACGTTTTTGGCGATCAGATCTTCAATCACTTTGACCTGCTGTGCCGGATCCGGCGTGGAAGGCCCGGTCTGGTAAGCATTCACATCCAGTTTTTTTGCTGCTTCATTAACACCGGTTTCCATCCGGTTAAACCACGGAATCCCGGTGACTTTGGCAACCACAGCAATTTCATATTTTTCCGCCGCAAAAGACGTGCCGGACAACATGCATGCAGAAACCAGGGTTGCACTGAGTAATGCGAGTTTGAATTTCATAGTTGTACCTTTCGTAGGGGGCAGGACATGTCACGGCGTGAAGTTAACAACGAATGGAAGAGGGAATGAATTACAAGTTTGGTGAATGTGATCTATGCCCATTATTGTAATTTTATGGAAAATAAATGGTTAAATATTGGTTAAATTTGAACGGAAATACACTCAGGAATTTAAATTCAGTGTTAATAAAACATTAAAATGAAACCATAAATTAACAAATTGTTATCATTTTACTTAAGTTGTGGCGACGAAAAGGTATTTGAGAGGATGTTGCTGAAGAAGAAATTGTTGAAATTGAGAACTGAATCGATACCGGAAAAGGAGGCTCAACATTTTTTCGTTCAATGGTATCCTCAGCACACTTTCGCCAAACACAGCATCATTATTTGTGGCGGTGTAGATTTTTCTCGTGGAGAACTCATGCAAGGCGTTAAACGTATCATTATGACGTTGTTTCTCGCGATCCTGTCCTTTGGCGCAGGTGCGCATCCCCACAGCTTTATCCATTTGAAAACCGAGATAGTGAGCGAGAATGACCAGTTCGTCGCGCTAAAAATGCGCTGGACGATGGATGAAATCACCTCGGCAGATCTGCTTTACGATGCGGGAAATGCCAAACCTGGTGATGAGATCTGGAAAAAACTGGCGGCAGAAGTGATGGCCAACGTCCTCGGGCAGCACTATTTCACCGAAGTGTGGCACGACGGGAAAAAGGTAAAGTTTAAAAACAGGCCGACGGAATATGGCATGGAGCGTGAAGAACATCAGGCAGTGCTGACGTTCGTGTTGCCGCTGGCGGAAGCTCAGCCGCTGAGCGGTCAAAAATATACCATTTCAACCTTCGACCCCACCTACTACGTTGATATGAGCTATGACAAAGATAGCGATGCCTGGCTGGCGCAGGCCATAAGTCAGCAATGCCGTATTTCAGTACATACGCCGACGCCGAATGAACAAATGCTGAGCTTTGCGCAGTCGCTGGATAAAGAAGACGCACCGCCGGAGGATATGGAATTGGGTAAACAGTTTGCACAGACGGTGACGCTGCAATGTCCGTAGTTTATCAACAACGCGCCGCCAGACGCCGCTGGCTCACGCTATGGCCGCTGGCGGTGTTTTTACTGCTGGCTGCAGTCGGCATACTGTGGCTATGGCAGGCCTGGCCGCAGGTGATGATGAAGAGTGTCGTCTGGCAGCGCGACGTTAACCAGCAGATGAGCGGTTTGCTGAAAGCCGTTGCCGCCAATCCGGCCCAGGCCGGGGGATCGCTGCTGCTGTTTAGTTTTCTCTATGGTGTGCTGCATGCGTTGGGACCAGGACATGGAAAAGTCGTCATTACCACCTGGCTGGCAACGCATCCCTCGAAGCTGAGATCGAGTATTGGCTTGACGCTGGCCTCATCTTTATTACAGGGACTGGTCGCCATCGGGCTGGTGGTTGTGGTGCTCACCATTTTGCAGTTGCCTGCGCGACAGCTACATATGAGTAGTTTCTGGCTGGAGAAAGGGAGTTATGCGCTGGTTGGCGTGTTGGGCGTTTTATTGTGCGTCCGTGCGCTGAAGAAATTGCGCCAGTTACTGCGTCGCCCGAAATTTATCGCCTTCACGCCGCACCATGTGCATCACGAGGGATGTGGCTGTGGGCATCAGCATTTGCCTGATCCTGAACAGCTGCAAAGCGGTGATGACTGGCGCGCCCGGCTGATGATCGTTTTGTCTATGGGAATGCGGCCATGCTCCGGGGCAATTATGATTTTACTGTTTAGCAAAGTGGTTGGCGTTTTTAGCTGGGGCATGGCATCAGCGCTGGCGATGGCGGCCGGAACCTCTTTGACGATTACGTCACTGGCTTTGCTGGTACACAGTTTCCGCTCGCTGGCGGTGAGACTTAGCGGACATAAAGCGCCGGTGCTGTGGCGACAGATTGGCTGGACGACGTTGGCATTAGCCGGTGGTGCGATGCTGATTGCTGCTGCGGTAGTGATGTGGGTGAGCGCGGTGCCGGTGGGGCGAGGGATTAGACCGTTTTAATCAAAGCCGGATGGCGGCTACGCCTTGTCCGGCCTGTATCAACACGTAAGCCCGGTAAGCATGACACCACCGGGCTGTACTGAATTAACGCTTCAGCGCGTCGCTCAGTTCGTCACGCATGTTAGCCAGCATGGCTTTCACTACGCGCGGATTACCTGCAACGATGTTGCCAGTCGCCATGTAGTTATGACCGCCGGTGAAGTCGCAAACCAGTGCGCCTGCTTCACGAGCAATCAGCTCACCTGCGGCGAAATCCCATGGTTTCAGACCGATTTCGAAGTAACCGTCAACGCGTGCAGCGGCAACGTAAGCCAGATCCAGCGCAGCAGAACCTGTGCGGCGGAAGTCAGCGCACTCGGTAAACATCTTGCCAAGAATTTTCATGTAAGAAGTGGCGTGCTGTTTCGCTTTGAACGGGAAACCGGTGGCGATGATGGTACCGTCCAGATCGCGTGCAGTGCTGCCACGCAGACGGTAGCCGTTCAGCTGTGCGCCCTGGCCGCGGGTTGCGGTGAACAGTTCGTTACGCATTGGATCGTAAACAACGGCGACTTCAGTACGGCCTTTAATGCGTACTGCGATGGAAACCGCGAAGTGCGGCAGACGTTTTACGAAGTTGGTAGTGCCATCCAGTGGATCGATAACCCATTGAACATCCTGATCTTCACCAACATGCTCACCGCTTTCTTCGGTGATGATGGTGTGCTGTGGGTAAGATTTGCGAATTGTTTCGATAATAATCGCTTCGGCGGCTTTATCGACGTTAGTCACGAAATCATTGCTGCCTTTCTGGCTGGTTTCTACAGAGTCTGGCGTTTCGTAGTGTTTGGCAATTACATTACCCGCCTTGCGCGCTGCGCGCACGGCGATGGTCAGCATCGGATGCATCGGTCTCTCTCACTGGATGTTAAAGAACGGGAAAACGGCGCAGAGTATAGCAGCGAGTTCGGAATATGTCTTCGTTTTATGATAATATGCCCGAATAATCTTTAGCCGAAGAAATACAATGCTGCAAAATATTCGAATCGTGCTGGTGGAAACCTCTCACACTGGCAACATGGGCTCTGTGGCCCGCGCAATGAAAACCATGGGTTTAACTAATCTGTGGCTGGTAAATCCACTGGTTAAACCGGACTCCCAGGCCATCGCCCTGGCGGCTGGTGCCAGCGATGTGATCGGCAGCGCGCAGATCGTCGATACTCTCGATGAAGCGCTGGCGGGTTGCAGCCTGGTGGTAGGTACCAGTGCGCGCTCCCGTACGCTGCCGTGGCCGATGCTGGATCCGCGTGAATGCGGTTTAAAAAGCGTCTCTGAAGCAACGAACTCGCCGGTGGCGCTGGTGTTTGGACGTGAACGCGTTGGCCTGACCAACGAAGAGCTGCAGAAGTGCCATTATCACGTCGCCATTGCCGCGAACCCGGAATACAGCTCGCTCAACCTGGCGATGGCGGTGCAGGTCATCTCTTATGAAGTTCGCATGGCCTGGCTGGCAACGCAGGAAAGCGACAAGACCGCAGAATACGAAGAAGCTGAGTATCCGCTGGTCGATGATTTAGAGCGTTTTTACGGTCATCTGGAACAAACGCTGCTGTCGACCGGGTTTATCCGCGAAGGACATCCGGGGCAGGTGATGAACAAGCTGCGCCGTCTGTTCACTCGTGCGCGTCCTGAGAGCCAGGAGCTGAACATTTTGCGCGGAATTTTAGCTTCTATAGAGCAGCAGAATAAAGGCAAGTAAGCGTCCTGATGCCGGATGGCTGCACGATTTCCAGGCCGGATTAGCGAAGCGCCATCCGGTAAGTGAAAATGGCACTGAAGGTTAAATACCTGACTAAATTAGTCAAGTAAATAGTTGACTGATTTAGTCGGGAATGTCAGACTTGCCCCTGCTATGCAATACCCCCATTTTACAATAAAAAACCCCGGGCAGGGGCGAGTTTGAGGCTAAGTAAGACATGAGACTGACATCAAAAGGGCGTTATGCCGTGACCGCAATGTTGGACGTTGCGCTCAACTCCGAAACGGGCCCGGTACCGTTGGCTGATATTTCTGAACGTCAGGGAATTTCCCTGTCATATTTGGAGCAGCTGTTTTCCCGTTTGCGTAAAAACGGTCTGGTTTCCAGCGTACGTGGACCAGGCGGCGGGTATCTGCTGGGTAAAGATGCCGGCAGCATCGCAGTAGGTGAAGTGATTAGCGCTGTTGACGAGTCTGTAGACGCGACCCGTTGCCAGGGCAAAGGCGGTTGTCAGGGCGGCGATAAATGCCTGACTCACGCGCTGTGGCGCGATCTGAGCGATCGTCTGACCGGTTTCCTCAACAACATTACGTTGGGCGAACTGGTGAATAATCAGGAAGTCCTGGATGTGTCTGGTCGCCAGCACACACATGACGCTCCACGCAGCACTCGCACGCAAGACGCTATCGACGTCAAACTGCGTGCCTAATAAAAATTACGCAATATCTTCTGGTTGCATCAAGGCAGCCAGAAAGATGAAGCGTAAAAAGTATTTCAGAATCAGGCCGGGGTGCCAGACGCCCCGTTAACTCGGTCGTACATCCAGCCGGTTGCCTGGTTCCTTGCATTGAAGCGATGTACGGAGTTTATAGAGCAATGAAATTACCGATCTATCTCGACTACTCCGCAACCACGCCGGTGGACCCGCGTGTTGCCGAGAAAATGATGCAGTGTCTGACCCTGGACGGAAACTTTGGTAACCCAGCTTCCCGTTCACACCGTTTCGGCTGGCAAGCTGAAGAGGCGGTAGATATCGCCCGCAATCAGATCGCTGATCTGGTCGGTGCCGATCCGCGTGAAATCGTCTTTACTTCCGGTGCGACGGAATCCGATAACCTGGCGATTAAAGGTGCAGCCAACTTTTACCAGAAAAAAGGCAAGCACATCATCACCAGCAAAACCGAACACAAAGCCGTGCTGGACACCTGCCGTCAGCTGGAGCGCGAAGGGTTTGAAGTGACCTACCTCGCCCCGCAGCGTAATGGCATTATCGACCTGAAAGAACTTGAAGCGGCAATGCGTGACGACACCATTCTGGTCTCCATCATGCACGTTAACAACGAAATCGGCGTGGTACAGGATATCGCAACCATCGGCGAAATGTGCCGTGCCCGCGGTATCATCTATCACGTTGATGCGACTCAGAGCGTGGGCAAACTGCCTATCGATCTGAGCCAACTGAAAGTTGACCTGATGTCCTTCTCCGGCCACAAAATTTATGGCCCGAAAGGTATCGGCGCGCTGTACGTTCGTCGTAAACCGCGTATTCGTATTGAAGCGCAGATGCACGGCGGCGGTCACGAGCGCGGCATGCGTTCCGGTACGCTGCCTGTGCACCAAATCGTTGGGATGGGGGAAGCTTACCGTATCGCCAAAGAAGAGATGGAAACCGAGATGGCGCGCCTGCGCACTCTGCGTAACCGTCTGTGGAACGGCGTGAAAGATATGGAAGAGGTGTACCTCAATGGTGACCTCGAGCAGGGCGCACCGAACATTCTCAACGTTAGCTTCAACTTTGTTGAAGGCGAGTCGCTGATTATGGCGCTGAAAGACCTGGCTGTGTCCTCCGGTTCTGCATGTACCTCTGCAAGCCTGGAGCCATCCTACGTGCTGCGCGCGCTGGGGATGACCGACGAGCTGGCACATAGCTCAATTCGTTTCTCTTTAGGTCGTTTTACTACCGAAGAAGAGATTGACTACGCCATCAATCTGGTTCGCAACTCCATTGGCCGCCTGCGCGACCTTTCCCCGCTGTGGGAAATGTTCAAACAGGGCGTGGATTTGAACAGTATTGAATGGTCACATCACTAATCGGTACCGATAAGGAGAATTCATCATGGCTTATAGCGAAAAAGTAATCGATCATTACGAGAATCCACGTAACGTGGGCTCTTTTGACAACAGCGACGAGAACGTGGGCAGCGGCATGGTGGGTGCACCGGCCTGTGGCGACGTGATGAAGTTGCAGATCAAAGTCAACAATGAGGGTATCATTGAAGACGCGCGTTTCAAGACTTACGGCTGCGGTTCCGCTATTGCCTCCAGCTCTCTGGTTACCGAATGGGTAAAAGGGAAATCTCTGGACGAAGCACAGGCGATCAAAAATACCGATATCGCCGACGAGCTTGAACTGCCACCGGTGAAAATTCACTGCTCTATTCTGGCTGAAGACGCGATTAAAGCCGCGATTGCGGATTACAAAAGCAAACGTGAAGCAAAATAATTAAGAGTTGAGGTTTTATTATGTCGATTACCTTAAGCGACAGTGCAGCAGCGCGTGTAAATACCTTCCTGGCAAACCGCGGTAAAGGGTTTGGTCTGCGTCTGGGCGTGAGAATCTCCGGCTGCTCAGGTATGGCTTATGTACTGGAATTTGTTGACGAGCCGGCGGCTGAAGATACCGTGTTTGAAGACAAAGGCGTAAAAGTCGTGATCGACGGTAAGAGCCTGCAATTCCTCGACGGTACGCAGTTAGACTTCGTCAAAGAAGGTCTGAACGAAGGGTTTAAGTTCACTAACCCGAACGTGAAAGACGAATGTGGATGCGGCGAAAGCTTCCACGTGTAACGCGCTTACTGATAACCCCACCGTGGTCGCCTGCGCGTGGGGTTTGTTTTACCTGACTCTCTGGTTTTGCCTCATCGAACAACAGAGAATCGATGCCCTGAGAATGTTATGGACTACTTCACCCTCTTTGGCTTACCGGCCCGTTATCAGCTCGATACTCAGGCGCTGAGCCTACGTTTTCAGGATCTGCAACGTCAGTATCATCCTGATAAATTCGCCAGCGGTTCTCAGGCGGAACAACTTGCTGCGGTTTCGCAGTCCGCCACTATCAACCAGGCCTGGCAAACGCTGCGTCATCCTTTGATGCGCGCCGAATACTTGTTGTCTTTACACGGCTTTGATATCCGCAGCGAGCAGCACACGGTGCGCGATACCGCGTTTCTGATGGAACAGCTGGAGCTGCGCGAAGAGCTGGACGAGATTGAACAGGCAAAAGACAATCAACGGCTGGATGCGTTTATGCAACGCGTCAGCGAAATGTACAACGTTCGCCATCAACTGATGGTTGAACAGCTGGATAGCGAGACGTGGGACGCAGCGGCAGATACCGTGCGTAAGCTGCGTTTTCTCGATAAACTGCGAAGCAGTGCAGAACAACTCGAAGAAAAACTGCTCGATTTTTAATTTCCGGAAGCGAAAATGGCCTTATTACAAATTAGTGAGCCTGGTCTGAGCGCCGCGCCGCACCAGCGTCGTCTGGCGGTCGGTATCGATTTAGGCACCACCAACTCCCTGGTTGCGACCGTACGCAGCGGCCAGGCCGAAACGCTGGCAGATCATGAAGGTCGCCACCTGTTGCCGTCAGTGGTTCACTATCAGCAGCAGGGCTACTCGGTCGGTTACGATGCCCGCGCCAATGCTGCGCTGGATACGGCAAACACCGTCAGCTCGGTAAAACGCATGATGGGCCGCTCTCTGGCGGATATCCAGGCGCGTTACCCACATCTGCCTTATTCATTCCAGGCGAGCGAAAACGGCCTGCCGATGATTGAAACCGCTGCCGGTTTGCTTAATCCGGTGCGCGTATCCGCTGACATTCTGAAAGCGCTGGCCGCGCGGGCAACCGAATCGTTGTCCGGCGAACTGGATGGCGTAGTGATCACCGTTCCGGCTTACTTTGACGATGCACAGCGTCAGGGGACGAAAGACGCCGCGCGTCTGGCGGGCCTGCACGTATTGCGTCTGCTGAACGAACCGACCGCTGCGGCGATCGCTTATGGCCTGGATTCCGGTCAGGAAGGCGTGATCGCGGTCTATGACCTTGGCGGCGGTACTTTTGATATTTCTATTCTGCGCCTGAGTCGCGGCGTGTTCGAAGTGTTGGCGACCGGTGGTGATTCCGCGCTGGGCGGCGACGATTTTGACCATCTGCTGGCCGACTATATTCGCGAGCAGGCGGGCGTTGCCGATCGCAGCGATAACCGCGTACAGCGCGAGCTGCTGGATGCCGCGATTGCAGCGAAAATCGCACTCAGCGACGCCGATTCTGTGACGGTTAACGTGGCGGGATGGCAGGGTGAAATCACCCGTGAAACCTTTAATGAACTCATTTCCGCACTGGTTAAACGTACGCTGCTGGCCTGCCGCCGTGCGCTGAAAGATGCGGGCGTTGAGCCGCAGGATGTGCTGGAAGTGGTAATGGTCGGTGGTTCAACGCGCGTGCCGCTGGTACGTGAACGCGTCGGTGAATTCTTTGGCCGTACGCCGCTGACCTCTATCGACCCGGACAAAGTGGTCGCTATCGGTGCGGCAATCCAGGCGGATATTCTGGTCGGGAATAAACCGGACAGCGAAATGCTGCTGCTGGACGTTATCCCGCTGTCTCTGGGACTGGAAACCATGGGCGGTCTGGTGGAGAAAGTGATCCCGCGTAACACCACTATCCCGGTGGCGCGCGCGCAGGACTTCACCACGTTTAAAGATGGCCAAACCGCGATGTCCATTCACGTGATGCAAGGCGAGCGTGAGTTGGTGCAGGACTGTCGTTCACTGGCGCGTTTTGCGCTGCGCGGTATCCCGGCGTTGCCGGCAGGCGGCGCGCATATCCGCGTGACCTTCCAGGTCGATGCTGATGGGCTACTGAGCGTCACCGCTATGGAGAAATCCACCGGCGTTGAGTCCTCGATTCAGGTCAAACCGTCCTACGGTCTGACCGACAGTGAAATCGCCTCCATGATTCAGGATTCGATGAGTTTTGCCGAGCAGGACGTTAAAGCTCGTATGCTGGCAGAACAGAAAGTCGAAGCGGCACGCGTACTGGAGAGTTTATCCGGTGCGCTGAACGCTGATGCCGCGCTGTTAAGCGCCGCAGAACGTCAGGCTATCGACACCGCTGCTGCGCACTTGAGCGAGGTAGCACAGGGTGACGATGTTGACGCGATAGAACAAGCCATTAAAAACGTAGACAAACAAACCCAGGAATTCGCCGCTCGCCGTATGGACAAATCCGTCCGTAGCGCGCTGAAAGGCCATTCCGTGGACGAGGTTTAATATGCCAAAGATTGTTATTTTGCCTCATCAGGATCTCTGTCCCGATGGCGCAGTTCTGGAAGCTGAGACCGGCGAAACCATTCTCGACGTTGCCCTGCGTAACGGTATCGAGATTGAACACGCCTGTGAAAAATCCTGTGCCTGCACGACCTGCCACTGCATCGTACGTGAAGGTTTTGATTCTTTGCCGGAAAGCACAGAAGAAGAAGACGACATGCTGGATAAAGCCTGGGGACTGGAGCCGGAGAGCCGTTTAAGCTGTCAGGCACGGGTAACCGAGGACGATTTAGTGGTCGAAATCCCACGTTACACAATCAATCATGCACGTGAGCATTAACAGAGGGTAGTATGGGACTGAAGTGGACCGATAGCCGCGAAATCGGCGAGGCGCTGTACGACGCGTTCCCCGATCTCGATCCCAAGACCGTTCGTTTCACCGATCTGCACCAATGGATCTGTGACCTGGAAGAGTTCGATGATGATCCACAGGCATCGAACGAAAAAATCCTTGAGGCCATTTTACTGGTCTGGCTGGACGAAGCCGAATAAGTCAACGGGCTGCCCACGGGTGGCCCGTTTTCCTGTATGCGCGAAATAAGGATAAATAAAATGACAGAAGCCATGAAAATTACGCTTTCCACGCAACCCGCTGACGCTCGCTGGGGTGAAAAGGCGACATACAGCATTAATAATGACGGTATTACCCTGCACCTGAACGGAAAAGATGATCTCAGCCTTATCCAGCGCGCCGCGCGTAAAATTGACGGCCTGGGTATTAAACATGTCCAACTGGATGGTGAAGGCTGGGATACCGAACGTAGCTGGGCGTTCTGGCAGGGTTACAAAGGACCAAAAGGCACCCGCAAAGTTGAGTGGGCCGCTCTGGACGAGGCGCAGCGCAAAGAGCTGGATAACCGTCTGAAGATTATTGACTGGGTGCGCGATACCATTAACGCACCTGCAGAAGAGCTGGGCCCGGAACAGCTGGCGCAACGCGCGGTAGACCTGCTGTGCGGCGTGGCCTGCGACAACGTCTCGTACCGTATCACCAAAGGTGAAGATCTGCGCGAGCAGAACTACATGGGGCTGCATACCGTGGGTCGAGGCTCTGAACGTCCGCCGGTGCTGCTGGCGCTGGATTACAACCCGACTGGCGACAAAGAAGCTCCAGTTTATGCCTGCCTGGTTGGCAAGGGAATTACCTTTGACTCCGGCGGATACAGCATCAAGCAAAGCGCATTTATGGACTCAATGAAGTCCGATATGGGCGGTGCGGCAACGGTCACCGGCGCGCTGGCGTTTGCCATCACCCGTGGCCTGAACAAGCGTGTAAAGCTGTATCTGTGCTGCGCGGATAACCTGATCAGCGGCAACGCCTTTAAGCTTGGCGATATCATTCACTATCGCAACGGTAAAAAAGTTGAAGTGATGAATACCGATGCTGAAGGGCGTCTGGTACTGGCCGATGGCCTGATCGATGCCAGCGCGCAAAAACCTGAATTGATCATTGATGCTGCCACGCTGACCGGCGCGGCGAAAACCGCACTGGGCAACGATTACCACGCGCTGTTTAGCTTTGATGACCAACTGGCCGCGCGTTTGTTGGCAAGTGCGGCGCAAGAAAACGAGCCGTTCTGGCGTTTGCCATTGGCAGAGTTCCACCGTAGTCAACTGCCGTCAAATTTTGCCGAGCTGAACAATACCGGCAGTGCGGCCTACCCAGCGGGTGCAAGCACCGCGGCGGGCTTCCTGTCCCATTTCGTGGAAAATTACCAGCAAGGCTGGCTGCACATCGATTGCTCTGCAACCTATCGCAAAGCGCCGGTAGAGCAGTGGTCTGCGGGCGCAACCGGTCTGGGTGTGCGCACCATCGCGAATCTGCTGACCGCATAATTCATGACTGTATTGCCGGATGGCGCTACGCTTATCCGGCTTACATGTATTCATCCAATTTGTGATACTTATGTCCGAAACAAAAAATGAATTAGAAACGTTGCTGGAGCAAGCAGCGACAGAGCCTGCGCATCGTCCGGCATTTTTCCGTACTTTACTGGAATCCACCGTCTGGGTGCCGGGTACTGCCGCAGAAGGCGAGGCGGTAGTAGAAGACAGCGCCCTCGACCTTCAACACTGGGAAAAAGAAGACGGCACGACCGTGATCCCGTTCTTCACCTCCCTGGAAGCCCTGCAACAGGCGGTTGAAGATGAGCAAGCATTTGTCGTTATGCCGGTGCGTACGCTATTTGAAATGACGCTTGGCGAAACGCTCTTTCTCAACGCTAAACTGCCGACCGGCAAAGAGTTTATGCCGCGTGAAATCAGCCTGCTGATGGGGGAAGAGGGTAATCCGCTAAGCACCCAGGAAGTACTGGAAGGTGGTGAATCGCTGATCCTTTCTGAAGTCGCCGAACCTCCGGCGCAGATGATTGACTCACTGACCACGCTGTTTAAAACCATTAAGCCGGTAAAACGCGCATTTCTCTGCTCAATCAAAGAAAGTGCGGAAGCCCAGCCGAATCTGCTGATTGGTATTGAAGCTGAAGGTGATATTGAAGAGATTATCCATGCTGCGGGTAGCGTCGCGACCGATACGTTGCCGGGTGATGAACCCATTGATATCTGCCAGGTGAAGAAAGGTGAGAAGGGCGTGAGTCACTTTATCACTGAGCACATCGCACCGTTCTACGAACGCCGCTGGGGCGGTTTCCTGCGCGACTTCAAACAGAACCGGATTATCTGAGTGAAGGAAAGCCGCCACGAAGGATTATACCTCGTGCACTGAATAACTTTGCCGCTAACTCAGTTGGCTTTTTCTCCCTTAAAAGGGAGTATTAGTGCGCTACGATGAGCATGCGTTGCTAAAGCAGCACAGCCTGCTGGAAAGGCCGCGAACCGGACTGGCACAAAAAAAACCGCTCATTGAGCGGTTTTTTTGTGGGTGAAAAAGATGAGTAAATCAGATTTTATTGAGTCTCAGCCGGTTCTACCGGTAAATCGTTACGCGCGCCCCATTCGCTCCATGCGCCGTCATACAATGCGACGTTAGAAACGCCCAGCGTGGCAAGCGCCAGCACAACCACCGCCGCCGTGACGCCTGAGCCGCAGCTGGCGATAATGGGGCGGTCAAAGCTTACGCCATGGCTGAAGAAAATAGCATCCAGTTCGTCGGTAGTTTTCAGTTCACCGTCACGAACCAGTTCTGTCCACGGTACGTTAAGCGCACCAGGCACATGGCCACGCTTGAGGCCCGGACGCGGCTCGTCAACTTCGGCATTAAAACGCGCAGCCGGTCGGGCATCGACGATCTGCGCCGTTTTTTCATGACTGGCCAGCAGTACGTCGGTAACGCGCACAACCGCTTCAGGTGTAAATGCCACGTTAAATTCACCTTCCGGTAAATCCTCATTTCCTTCTTTGAGCATTAGCTCATCGCGCTGCCAGCCAGCCAGACCGCCCGCCAGAATGGAGACATTCTCGACACCAAATGTCCGCAGCATCCACCATGCGCGTGGCGCGGAAAACAGGTTGCCATCATCGTAGACAACCAGGTGTTTATCCTGATGAACGCCCAATTCGCGCATCGCTACGGCAAAGGCTTCCGGTCGCGGCATCATATGCGGTAGCGGTGACGTATGGTCGGAAAGCGCTTCAATATCAAAAAAGACTGCGCCAGGAATATGGCCTGCACGATACTCCTCGCCAACATCGCGATCTTCCTGTCCTGGAGGTGCCATCCGGGCATCAAGAATTTGTATTTCCGGGTCGTCAATGTGTTCGGCAAGCCAGTCGGCAGCGACAAAAAAGGCGGTGGTCATAGGCATCTCCATTTTTACCAGGTTTTGGCAAATTGTCGGATGTTTAGTGCAATGCGACAAGTAAAAGAGGCTGATTTGTCAGGCGAATCCACATTAATCACGAAAAAATAGGACAACGTAGAACAGTTACTGGCTTTCACAGCCGAAAATCTGACGCATAATAGTTGTTCTACGTAGCTAACGGGCCACTACGGCCAGGGATGAAAAATGAAACATTTACGCGTAGCGGCCTGTATGCTGATGCTGGCACTGGTTGGGTGCGATAATAATAACGAAAAATCACCGACGGCTGCGAAGCCTGATGCGCCTGCACCGCAGACTGCGCCAGCAAAAGATAAGGCCCAATTACAAAAGCTGATTCAGCAAAGCCAGGGCAAGTCGCTGACGCTGCTTGATGCCTCCGAGGTCCAGCTCGATGGCGCGGCAACGCTCGTTTTAACCTTTTCCATTCCCCTCGATCCGGAACAAGATTTTTCTCGCGTAGTGCACGTTGTTGATAAAAAAAGCGGCAAAGTGGATGGGGCCTGGGAGCTGGCGCCAAATCTAAAAGAGCTACGCTTACGCCATCTCGAACCTAACCGGGAACTGGTGGTTACCATTGAGCGTGATTTGCTGGCGCTGAATAAAGCGACGTTCGCTATCGATTATGAAAAAAATATTACCACCCGCGACGTCCAGCCAAGCGTAGGGTTCGCTAGTCGCGGCTCGCTGCTGCCGGGAAAAGTGATTGAAGGGTTACCGGTGATGGCCCTTAACGTTAATAGCGTGGATGTGAACTTCTTTCGCGTGAAGCCTGAGTCGCTCGGTGCGTTTGTCAGCCAGTGGGAATACCGTAATTCGTTGTCAAACTGGGAGTCAGACAATCTGCTGAAAATGGCGGAGCTGGTTTATACCGGACGCTTTGACCTCAATCCTGAGCGTAACACCCGAGAGAAGCTGCTACTGCCACTGAGCGATATCAAGCCGTTGCAGCAAGCAGGCATTTACATTGCGGTGATGAATCAGGCCGGACACTATAACTACAGCAATGCTGCTACGCTGTTTACGCTCAGTGACATTGGTGTCTCTGCGCACCGTTACCACAATCAACTGGATGTCTTTACACAGAGTCTGGAAAACGGCGCTGCGCAGCAGGGTATTGAGGTCACGTTACTCAACGAAAAAGGGCAGACGCTGGCGCAGGCTACCAGTGACGCGCAGGGTCACGTCAAGCTGGAAACCGATAAAGACGCGGCCTTATTGCTGGCCCGTAAAGACGGGCAAACCACGCTGCTGGACCTGAAGCTCCCGGCGTTGGATCTGGCTGAATTTGATATTGCCGGCGCGCCGGGATACAGCAAGCAGTTCTTTATGTTTGGCCCCCGAGACCTCTATCGCCCTGGCGAAACGGTGATCCTCAACGGATTACTGCGAGATAGCGACGGCAAAACGCTGCCTGACCAGCCGGTGAAGCTGGAGGTCGTTAAGCCCGACGGACAGGTGTTACGCTCGGTAGTGAGCCAGCCGGAAAACGGTCTGTATCGCTTTAGCTGGCCGCTGGACAGCAGCGCGCCAACCGGCATGTGGCATATTCGTGCCAATACTGGCGACAACCAGTCGCGGATGTGGGATTTCCACGTCGAAGATTTCATGCCTGAGCGGATGGCGCTCAATCTCACCGCCAATAAAATACCGGTGGCTCCAACTGATGAAGTGAAGTTCTCGGTGGTGGGCTACTACCTGTACGGCGCGCCCGCCAACGGCAATGCTCTGCAAGGGCAGCTTTTCCTGCGCCCGCTGCGGGAAGCGGTGCAGGCATTACCGGGGTTCCAGTTTGGTAATATTGCCGAAGAAAATCTTTCTCGCAGCCTCGATGAGGTTCAGTTGACGCTGGATGACCACGGTCGCGGCGAAGTGACTACCAACAGCCAATGGCAGGAGACGCATTCTCCGTTACAGGTGATTCTGCAAGCCAGCCTGCTGGAGTCGGGTGGCCGTCCGGTGACGCGTCGGGTTGAACAAGCCATCTGGCCTGCGGATACGCTGCCAGGTATTCGTCCGCAGTTTGCGGCGAGAGCCGTATATGACTACCGCACCGATACTACCGTCAATCAGCCTGGCGTTGATGAAAACAGCAATGCCGCTTTTGATATTGTGTATGCCGATGCGCAAGGTGAGAAAAAAGCGGTGTCCGGTTTACAGGTGCGTTTGATTCGTGAACGCCGTGATTATTACTGGAACTGGTCTGAAGGCGAGGGCTGGCAATCGCAGTTCGATCAAAAAGATCTGGTTGAGGGTGAGCAGACCCTGGATCTTAAGGTCGATGAGACCGGTAAAGTCAGCTTCCCTGTCGAGTGGGGTGCCTATCGCCTGGAAGTGAAAGCTCCGAATGATGCGGTGAGCAGCGTTCGCTTCTGGGCTGGTTATAGCTGGCAGGATAACAGCGACGGCAGCGGGGCAGTGCGTCCCGATCGCGTGACCCTGAAACTGGATAAACCCGGCTATCGTCCCGGCGATACCATGAAGCTACACATTGCCGCACCCGCTGCAGGCAAAGGTTACGCGATGGTGGAGTCCAGCGAAGGCCCGCTGTGGTGGCAAGAGATAGACGTACCGACGGATGGTCTTGATATCTCCATCCCGGTCGATAAAACCTGGAATCGCCATGACTTGTATCTCAGCGCGCTGGTGGTTCGTCCTGGCGACAAGTCTCGTTCGGCAACGCCAAAGCGGGCAGTCGGCTTACTGCATTTGCCGTTAGGCGATGAAAACCGTCGTCTGGCGCTGGCGCTGGAAAGTCCGGCGAAAATGCGTCCAAATCAGCCGTTGACCGTCAAGATTAAAGCCAGCGTTAAAAATGGCGACGTGCCAAAACAGGTTAACGTGCTGGTCTCAGCCGTTGACAGCGGGGTGTTGAACATTACCGATTACGCCACGCCGGATCCCTGGCAGGCGTTTTTCGGGCAAAAACGCTATGGCGCGGATATTTATGATATTTACGGCCAGGTGATCGAAGGGCAAGGACGTCTGGCGGCGCTGCGCTTTGGTGGTGATGGCGATGAGTTAAAACGCGGCGGCAAGCCACCGGTTAATCACGTCAATATTGTGGCGCAACAGGCGCTGCCAGTGACGCTTAACGAGCAGGGCGAAGGTACGGTGACGTTACCAATTGGTGATTTCAACGGCGAGCTGCGGGTAATGGCGCAAGCCTGGACGGCGGATGACTTTGGCAGTAGCGAAAGCAAAGTGATTGTCGCCGCGCCGGTAATTACTGAACTGAACATGCCGCGCTTTCTGGCGGGGGGCGATACCTCGCGCCTGACGCTGGACGTGACCAATCTGACTGACAAACCGCAAACGCTGATTATTAATCTCGCGGCCAGCGGTTTACTGGAGCTGATGGGGCAAGATCCCGCCCCGGTGAATCTGGCGCCAGGCGTACGGACTACGCTGTTTATTCCGGTGCGTGCGCGGGAGGGCTTTGGCGATGGCGAAATTCAGGCGCAAATTAGCGGTCTGAATCTACCGGGTGAAACGCTGCCTGTTCAGCATAAACAGTGGAAAATTGGCGTGCGACCGGCGTTCCCGGCGCAAACTGTTAATTACGGCGTCGCACTTCAGCCGGGCGCAACCTGGCAGCTTCCGGGCGAAGAACTGACGAATTTCTCTCCTGTGACGATGCAGGGACAACTGCTGTTCAGCGGTAAGCCACCGCTGAATCTGGCGCGCTATATCCGTGAACTGAAAGCTTACCCTTACGGTTGCCTCGAGCAAACGGCGAGCGGGTTGTTCCCATCCTTATACACCAATGCCGCGCAGTTGAAGGCGTTAGGTATCGCGGGCGACAGCGATGAAAAACGCCGTGCGGCAGTAGAGATTGGCATCTCTCGTTTACTGCAAATGCAGCGTGATAACGGCGGTTTTGCGCTGTGGGATAAGAACGGGTCGGAAGAGTACTGGCTGACCGCGTATGTGATGGATTTCCTCGTTCGCGCGAATGAACAGGGCTATAGCGTTCCGGCAGAGGTGATTAACCGGGGTAACGAGCGGCTGCTGCGCTATTTGCAGGATCCGGGCATGATGTCGATTCGCTATACCGACGACGCATCAGCAAGCCGGTTTGCCGTACAGGCCTACGCCGCGCTGGTGCTGGCTCGTCAGCAGAAAGCCCCGCTCGGCGCGCTGCGTGAGATCTGGGAGCGTCGTGCGCAGGCGGCTTCCGGTTTACCGCTGTTGCAACTGGGGATAGCGCTGAAAAACATGGGCGACGCCAACCGCAGTGAACAAGCATTGACGCTGGCGCTGAATACGCCACGTCGCGATGCTCAGCAGTGGATGGCGGATTACGGCAGTCAGCTACGTGACAACGCGCTGATGCTGGCATTGTTGGAAGAGAACAAGCTTAAACCTGACGTGCAGAATACGCTGCTGAACACTTTGTCAGAACAGGCCTTTGGGCAGCGCTGGCTCTCTACTCAGGAAAACAATGCGCTGTTCCTTGCCGCGCGTACGTTACAGGACTTGCCTGGCTCGTGGCAGGCGCAAACGTCACTCTCTGAACAGGCGTTAGCCGGGGAGAAATCACAAACGCGTAATCTGGATGCTGACGCGCTGTCTACGCTGAACGTCACCAATACCGGTAATCTGCCGCTGTGGCTGCGTCTGGATGTGAGTGGTTACCCGCAAACCTCGCCGACGCCTGCCAGCAACGTCCTGCACATTGAGCGTCAGATCCTGGGGCTCGACGGGAACAGCAAAGCGCTGGATTCTCTGCGCAGCGGCGAGCTGGTACTGGTCTGGCTGGAGGTGAAAGCCAGCCAGAACGTACCGGATGCGCTGGTGGTCGACTTACTGCCAGCCGGCCTGGAGCTGGAAAACCAGAATCTGGCCAACGGCAGCGCCAGCCTGCAGGACAGCGGCAGCGAGGTAGCGAATTTGCTCAATCAGATGCAGCAGGCGGATATCCAGCACGTTGAGTTCCGTGACGATCGCTTTGTCGCCGCGGTAGCGGTCAACGAAGGGCAGCCGGTGACGCTGGTCTATCTGGCGCGGGCGGTAACGCCGGGGACCTATCAGGTTCCTGTGCCGCAGGTGGAGTCAATGTATGTTCCGCAGTGGCGCGCGACCGGTGCGACAGAGGGGCTTTTGATTGTCAGACCGTAAATGATGCGCGGGTTGGGGAAACGCGGCTGCTGGCTCTGGCTGGCAGCCGTTGCGCTATTGCTGGTAGCGGTGGTTTGGGCGGCAGATAAAATCTGGCCGCTGCCGCTTCACGAAGTCGATCCGGCACGTGTCGTGGTGGCTTACGATGGTACGCCGCTATGGCGCTTCGCCGACGCGGACGGCATCTGGCGTTATCCGGTGACTATTGATGAGGTGTCCCCCCGTTACCTTGAGGCGTTAATCAACTACGAAGACCGCTGGTTCTGGAAACATCCCGGCGTCAATCCGTTTTCAGTGCTGCGCGCGGCATGGCAGGACCTCTCCTCAGGTCGCGTCGTTTCAGGCGGCAGTACGCTCACCATGCAGGTCGCACGATTGCTCGATCCCCACCCGCGAACTTTCGGCGGCAAGTTCCGCCAGCTCTGGCGTGCATTGCAGCTGGAATGGCATCTTTCTAAGCGCGACATCCTGACGCTATATCTTAACCGTGCGCCGTTTGGCGGCACGCTGCAGGGCGTGGGTGCGGCGAGCTGGGCCTATCTTGGTAAATCACCCGCACAGTTGAGTTATTCCGATGCCGCGCTGCTGGCCGTGTTGCCGCAGGCACCGAGCCGTCTGCGCCCGGACCGCTGGCCGGACCGCGCTGAAGCGGCGCGCAATAAAGTGCTTGAGCGCATGGCGACGCAGGGCGTTTGGCCTGCCAGACAGGTGCAGGAGTCACGCGAAGAACCGGTCTGGCTGGCGCCCAGACAAATGCCGCAGTTAGCGCCGTTATTCTCGCGCATGATGCTGGGAAAAAGCCGGAGCGATAAAATCGTGACCACCCTTGACGCCGGATTGCAGCGCCAACTGGAAGAGCTGGCGCAAAACTGGAAGGGCCGCTTACCTGCGCGCAGTTCGCTGGCGATGATTGTGGTCGATCACACTGATATGAGCGTGCGTGGCTGGGTGGGGTCGGTAGATATGAATGACGGCTCCCGCTTTGGCCATGTGGATATGGTGAATGCGATCCGCTCGCCGGGCTCGGTGCTGAAGCCGTTTATCTATGGTCTGGCGCTGGATGACGGATTAATTCATCCTGCTTCATTGTTGCAGGATGTACCGCGTCGAACCGGAGATTATCGACCAGGGAATTTTGACAGTGGTTTTCATGGCCCGGTCAGTATGAGCGAAGCGCTGGTGCGCTCGCTAAATTTACCCGCCGTACAGGTACTTGAAGCCTATGGCCCGAAGCGTTTTGCCGCATCGTTACGTAACGTTGGCTTACCGCTGTATCTGCCCGCAGGTGCCGCACCGAATCTGTCGCTGATTTTGGGCGGGGCAGGGGCCAGACTGGAAGACATGGCGGCGGCGTACAGTGCCTTTGCCCGTCAGGGAAAAGCGGGGAAACTGCGCCTGCAGCCAGACGATCCACTGCTGGAGCGTCCGTTGATGTCGGTAGGCGCGGCGTGGATTATTCGCCGCATTATGGCTGACGAAGCGCAACCGCTGCCGGATAACGCGCTGAGCAGAGTGGTTCCGCTGGCGTGGAAAACGGGTACCAGTTATGGCTATCGCGATGCGTGGGCGATTGGCGTTAACGCCCGTTATGTGATGGGGATCTGGACCGGCAGACCCGACGGTACGCCGGTGGTGGGCCAGTTTGGTTTTGCCAGCGCCGTGCCGCTGCTCAATCAGGTCAACAATCTTTTGCTCTCTCGCGGGACAAATCAGCCAGAGGATCCGCGCCCTGAATCCGTTAGCCGCGGCGTAGTGTGCTGGCCGGGCGGGCAGTCACTTGCGCCGGGAGACAGCAACTGTCGACGCC
>NZ_SZWS01000012.1:87686-91128 GCF_005281245.1 Citrobacter sp. wls826 | reverse complement strand
GGCTGCTGGAGGGCAGCCAGCCGCCCACGTTGTTATTGCCCGAACAGGAGGGCGTGAGTGGTATTCGTTTCCCCGTCTGGCTGGACGATGAAGGTAAACGTGTGGCGGCGGATTGCCCGCAGGCGCGCGAACAAACGTTAATCGTCTGGCCTTTACCGCTTGAGCCGTGGTTGCCGGAGTCAGAGCGCCGTGGGGCGAGATTACCGCCGGTTTCTGCCACGTGTCCGCCGCTGGGGCAGGATGCTTCGCTGCCGTTGCAGTTGACAGGGGTTCGTGATGGCGCGATCGTGAAGCGTTTACCCGGTTCTGCGCTGGCCTCATTGCCAGTACAAACCAGCGGTGGGACTGGCGATCGCTGGTGGTTTCTTAACGGTGAACGGCTGGATGAACGCGGACGCCGTCTTACGCTACGGCTGGCGACCAAAGGGGATTATCAACTGCTGGTGATGGATGACGCCGGACAGGTGGCGACGGTGAGATTTTCGTTGCAGTAGACTACCAGGTGATTTTTGTTGCTAAAATTCATCTTATTTTAAAGAAATGTTATCTTCGTCAATAGTCAATTGCCGGGATGCTCTTTATAATCCGCGCCAGGTAAACAACAACAAAACATCTTTTTCAGAGGTAATCATGGCTATTGAACGTACTTTTTCCATCATCAAACCAAACGCGGTGGCAAAAAACGTTATTGGGAGCATCTTTGCGCGCTTTGAAGCAGCAGGGTTCAAAATTGTCGGTACTAAAATGCTGCACCTGACCGTTGAGCAGGCGCGTGGCTTCTATGCTGAGCATGATGGTAAGCCGTTCTTTGACGGTCTGGTTGAATTCATGACCTCCGGTCCGATCGTTGTTTCTGTTCTGGAAAGCGAAAATGCCGTACAGCGTCACCGTGATCTGCTGGGTGCAACCAACCCGGCGAATGCGCTGGCGGGTACTCTGCGTGCAGACTACGCTGATAGCTTCACCGAGAACGGTACTCACGGTTCCGACTCCGTTGAATCTGCTGCGCGTGAAATCGCCTATTTCTTCGGTGAAGGCGAGGTTTGCCCGCGCACGCGCTAATCTCCTGCGTCTTTCACATCGCATAGTTTTCTATGCTTTCGGGGAGGCTCGAACGTACCGCTTTCCTGCGATGCGAAATCCTTTGGAGAGGAATTAGCGATTTACATATTATTTTCGCTAATGCTTCGTGCAAACGTGGCATCCCTGCGCCAGACTTTGTACAATGCAACGCCCCGGAAGAGCAGAACGCTTGCCGGGGCGTTTCTTTTTAACCCTCCACGGGCCACAACGTGTAACAACGAGGCCGGAAAAAATTATGTCTGAATTAGTTAACACCTCTGAAGTCGTCATTCCTGCGGTTCCAAATAAAAATGGAAAAATCAACCTGCTGGATCTGAACCGTCAGCAAATGCGCGAATTCTTCAAAGATATGGGTGAAAAACCGTTTCGTGCCGATCAGGTCATGAAGTGGATGTACCACTATTGCAGCGACAACTTTGATGACATGACTGACATCAATAAGGTGCTGCGTAACAAGCTGAAAGAAGTGGCTGAAATTCGCGCCCCGGAAGTGGTGGAAGAGCAGCGTTCCTCTGACGGTACGATCAAATGGGCCATCGCGGTTGGCGATCAGCGCGTAGAAACCGTGTATATCCCGGAAGACGATCGCGCGACCCTGTGTGTTTCTTCACAGGTCGGTTGTGCATTAGAGTGTAAATTCTGCTCTACGGCGCAACAGGGCTTTAACCGTAACCTGCGGGTGTCGGAAATCATTGGTCAGGTCTGGCGTGCGGCGAAAATCGTCGGTGCGGTGAAAGCTACCGGCGTGCGTCCTATCACCAACGTGGTGATGATGGGGATGGGCGAGCCGCTGCTCAACCTGACCAACGTAGTGCCAGCGATGGAAATCATGCTGGATGACTTCGGTTTTGGGCTGTCCAAGCGTCGCGTCACGCTCTCCACCTCAGGCGTTGTCCCTGCGCTGGATAAGTTGGGCGATATGATTGATGTCGCGCTAGCGATTTCTCTGCATGCGCCGAACGATGAAATTCGTGACGAAATTGTACCTATCAACAAAAAGTACAATATCGAAACATTCCTTGGCGCGGTTCGTCGTTATCTGGAGAAGTCCAACGCTAACCAGGGTCGTGTGACCATTGAGTATGTGATGTTAGATCACATCAATGATGGTACTGAACACGCGCATCAGTTGGCAGAGCTGCTGAAAGATACGCCGTGTAAGATTAACCTGATCCCGTGGAACCCGTTCCCTGGCGCGCCGTATGGCCGTAGCTCTAACAGCCGTATCGATCGTTTCTCCAAAGTGTTGATGAGCTATGGTTTCACTACCATCGTGCGTAAAACACGTGGCGATGACATCGATGCAGCCTGCGGTCAGCTGGCGGGTGACGTTATCGACCGTACCAAGCGTACTCTGCGTAAGCGTATGCAGGGCGACGCTATCGATATCAAGACCGTTTGATGTTGAGTGCACTACGGTATAATTCATGTACCGTAGTGCAACGTAAGCCAAATGAGGTTCTTTGTTGTTTTCGTGAGGTCAATAATAACGGTGCGTTTTTGTCGACTTTAAGGCAGTATGTAACGGCGCAACAAGCCTTTAGCCCTCAGGTTTACGTTGTTTTGTCTTTGATAGTCTGACCGTTTTATACTGTCTGACGAAGGTTAACTGACCAGATGTTTCGCGGTGTGGGTGAGCATTGTGGCTCGCCGGCATCAGAACCCAAATTTACGCAGCTGTAGCGAATGAATACTGAAGCCACGCACGACAAAAATGAAGCACTATCCACCGGCGTTCGTCTGCGCAATGCCCGTGAACAACTCGGATTCAGCCAGCAGGCAGTCGCGGAGCGACTTTGCCTGAAGGTCTCCACGGTACGTGATATTGAAGAAGATAAGGCGCCAGCCGATCTCGCTTCAACATTCCTGCGCGGGTATATCCGTTCTTATGCGCGTCTGGTGCATATTCCTGAAGAAGAACTGTTGCCAGGGCTGGAAAAACAGGCTCCGATTCGCCCAGCCAAAGTCGCACCGATGCAGAGCTTCTCGCTCGGTAAGCGTCGTAAAAAACGCGACGGCTGGTTAATGACCTTTACCTGGCTGGTGCTGTTTGTCGTTGTCGGACTGACGGGAGCCTGGTGGTGGCAGAACCATAAAGCGCAGCAGGAAGAGATTACCACCATGGCCGATCAATCCTCCGCTGAGCTGAATGCCGGTAAAGATGGTGCGCAGAACGTACCGTTAGATACCAGCGCCGCAGCGGGCCAGGATACTACCCCGGCTCCAGACGATGGCGCGGTGGCGGACGCAGCGCCTACGCCAGATGTTGCTGCAACCCCGGCACCTGCCGCTGATGCGCAGCAGAATGCCGTTGTGGCACCTTCTCAGGCTAACGTCGATACCGCAACTGCTGCGCCAG
>NZ_SZWS01000012.1:75157-87627 GCF_005281245.1 Citrobacter sp. wls826 | reverse complement strand
GACCAGGCGGGTGTCACTACCCCAGCCGCCGATCCTAACGCACTGGTAATGAACTTTACCGCCGATTGCTGGCTGGAAGTGACCGATGCGACCGGAAAAAAACTGTTCAGTGGTATGCAGCGTAAGGACGGCAATCTGAATCTGACGGGTCAGGCGCCGTACAAACTGAAAATTGGCGCTCCGGCGGCAGTGCAGATTCAGTTCCAGGGTAAACCTGTCGATCTGAGTCGTTTTATCAGAACTAACCAGGTTGCGCGTCTGACCGTTAATGCCGAACAATCACCGGCTCAGTAACAGACGGCAATGCGGGAGATTTTTTAATGCATAACCAGGCTCCAATTCAACGTAGAAAATCAACACGCATTTACGTTGGGAACGTGCCGATCGGCGATGGCGCGCCCATCGCCGTACAGTCTATGACCAATACGCGTACCACAGATGTGGAAGCGACGGTTAATCAGATCAAAGCGCTGGAACGCGTCGGCGCAGATATTGTTCGTGTCTCTGTACCGACAATGGATGCCGCAGAAGCGTTCAAGCTTATCAAACAGCAGGTTAATGTCCCGCTGGTTGCCGATATTCACTTCGACTATCGTATCGCGCTGAAGGTGGCGGAATACGGCGTCGATTGCCTGCGTATCAACCCAGGCAATATCGGTAATGAAGAGCGTATTCGCATGGTAGTGGACTGCGCTCGTGATAAAAATATTCCTATCCGTATCGGCGTCAACGCCGGATCGCTGGAAAAAGATCTGCAGGAAAAATACGGTGAACCGACGCCGCAGGCGCTGCTGGAATCCGCTATGCGCCATGTGGATCACCTCGATCGTCTGAACTTCGATCAATTCAAAGTCAGCGTTAAAGCGTCTGACGTTTTCCTCGCTGTTGAATCCTATCGCCTGCTGGCGAAAAAGATCGATCAACCGCTGCATTTGGGGATCACCGAAGCCGGTGGCGCACGCAGCGGGGCGGTAAAATCAGCGATCGGTTTAGGATTGCTGTTGTCCGAAGGGATCGGCGATACGCTGCGTGTCTCTCTGGCAGCGGATCCGGTGGAAGAGATCAAAGTTGGCTTCGATATCCTGAAATCGCTGCGCATTCGTGCGCGCGGGATCAACTTTATCGCCTGCCCAACCTGCTCGCGTCAGGAGTTCGACGTTATCGGTACGGTGAACGCGCTGGAACAACGTCTGGAAGATATCATTACGCCAATGGATGTTTCGATCATCGGCTGTGTGGTGAACGGTCCTGGCGAAGCGCTGGTTTCTACGCTGGGCGTGACGGGCGGTAACAAGAAAAGCGGTCTGTATGAAGACGGCGTGCGTAAGGATCGACTCGATAACGACGATATGATTACGCAGCTTGAAGCCCGCATTCGCGCCAAAGCGAGTATCCTGGACGAAGCGCGTCGTATTGACGTGCAGCAGCTTGAAAAATAACAACGTGATGGGAAGCGGCGTGCTTCCCGTGTATGATTGAACCCGCATGGCGCCCGCATTGTTCGGGTTAGCGCTGAGGGTTCATTTTTATATTCATAAAGAGAATAAACGTGGCAAAAAACATTCAAGCCATTCGCGGCATGAACGATTATCTGCCTGGCGAAACCGCCATCTGGCAGCGCATTGAAGGCACTCTCAAAAACGTGCTCGGCAGCTACGGTTACAGTGAAATCCGCTTGCCGATTGTAGAGCAGACCCCGTTATTCAAACGCGCGATCGGTGAAGTCACTGACGTGGTTGAAAAAGAGATGTATACCTTTGAGGACCGTAATGGCGACAGCCTGACGTTGCGTCCTGAAGGGACTGCGGGCTGCGTACGCGCCGGCATCGAACATGGTCTCCTGTACAATCAGGAACAGCGTCTGTGGTATATCGGGCCGATGTTCCGCCACGAACGTCCGCAAAAAGGGCGCTATCGTCAATTCCATCAGCTGGGTGTCGAAGTGTTTGGCCTGCAAGGCCCGGACATCGATGCTGAACTGATTATGCTGACCGCTCGCTGGTGGCGCGCGCTGGGTATTTCTCAGCATGTCAGCCTTGAGCTGAACTCAATTGGTTCGCTTGAAGCCCGCGCTAACTACCGTGATGCGCTGGTCGCCTACCTGGAACAGCACAAAGAGAAACTGGACGAAGATTGCAAGCGCCGTATGTACACTAACCCGTTGCGCGTTCTCGACTCCAAAAACCCGGAAGTACAGGCGCTGCTCAACGACGCACCTGCGCTGGGCGACTATCTTGATGACGACTCTCGCGAGCACTTTGCGGGCCTGTGCAAACTGCTGGAGTCCGCAGGTATTGCCTACACCGTCAATCAGCGTCTGGTTCGTGGTCTTGATTATTACAACCGCACCGTATTTGAGTGGGTCACCAGCAGCCTGGGCTCTCAGGGTACCGTGTGTGCCGGTGGGCGTTACGACGGTCTGGTAGAGCAACTTGGCGGTCGCGCAACGCCGGCCGTGGGCTTTGCCATGGGTCTGGAACGACTTGTTTTGTTAGTTCAGGCAGTTAATCCGGAATTTAACGCAGATCCTGTTGTCGATATATACCTGGTCGCTTCGGGGGCGGACACGCAGTCGGTGGCAATGCGGCTTGCAGAACGTCTGCGCGATGAAGTTCCTGGTGTGAAACTGATGACAAACCACGGTGGCGGCAACTTTAAGAAACAGTTCGCCCGCGCCGACAAGTGGGGCGCCCGCGTTGCACTGGTACTGGGCGAGTCCGAAGTGGCTGACGGTACTGTTGTAGTGAAGGATTTGCGCTCTGGTGAGCAAACGGCAGTAGCGCAGGATAGCGTTGCCGCGCATTTGCGCACTCTACTGGGCTAAGGAGAAGGACAGCGTGGAAATTTACGAGAACGAAAACGACCAGATTGATGCAGTAAAACGCTTCTTTGCTGAAAACGGCAAAGCGCTGGCTGTTGGGGTCATTTTAGGGGTTGGCGCGCTGGTTGGCTGGCGTTACTGGACCAGCCATCAGACTGAGTCCGCACGCTCTGCTTCTCTGGCATATCAAAATACGGTGACTGCGGTTAGCGCGGGTAAACCGGATAGCCTTCCTGCTGCAGAGAAATTTGCCGCAGAAAACAAAAATACCTACGGCGCGTTAGCTTCACTGGAACTGGCGCAGCAGTTTGTTGACCAAAATGAACTTGAGAAAGCAGCAAGCCAGCTGCAACAAGGCTTAGCAGCGACCAGCGATGAGAATCTCAAAGCGGTGATTAACCTGCGTCTGGCTCGTGTTCAGGTTCAGCTTAAACAGGCTGATACCGCGCTGAAAACACTCGACACCATTAAAGGTGAAGGGTGGACGGCCATTGTTGCCGACCTGCGCGGTGAAGCATTGCTGAGCAAAGGCGACAAACAAGGTGCGCGTAGCGCATGGGAAGCGGGCGTGAAAAGCGATGCCTCTCCTGCTCTGAGCGAAATGATGCAGATGAAAATCAATAATTTGTCCATCTGAGAGGGACCCGATGCAATTGCGTAAATTACTTCTGCCAGGGCTGCTTTCCGTTACCCTATTGAGCGGCTGTTCACTGTTTAGTGGCGAAGAAGATGTCGTTAAGATGTCCCCATTACCGGTGGTTGAAAACCAGTTTACTCCGTCTACGGACTGGAGCACCTCTGTAGGTAACGGTATTGGTGATTTCTATTCCAATCTTCATCCTGCGCTGGCGGATAACGTTGTCTATGCAGCCGATCGCGCTGGCGTCGTTAAGGCGTTGAATGCGGACGACGGCAAAGAAGTCTGGTCTGTTAATCTGGGTGAGAAAGACGGCTGGTTCTCCCGCGCATCTGCACAGCTTTCTGGCGGTGTAACCGTGTCCGGTGGCCATGTTTACATTGGCAGCGAAAAAGCGCAGGTTTATGCGCTGAACACCAGCGATGGTACCACCGCATGGCAGACGAAAGTTGCCGGTGAAGCGCTGTCTCGTCCTGTTGTGAGCGATGGCGTGGTATTAATCCACACCAGTAACGGTCAGTTGCAGGCCTTGAACGAAGCTGACGGCGCTATCAAATGGACCGTTAACCTCGACATGCCTTCTCTGTCTCTGCGCGGCGAATCTGCCCCAGCGACCGCCTTTGGCGCAGCTATCGTTGGCGGTGATAACGGCCGCGTAAGCGCCGTGCTGATGCAGCAGGGCCAGATGATTTGGCAGCAGCGTATTTCTCAGGCGACAGGTCCAACGGAAATCGATCGTCTGAGCGACGTTGATACCACGCCTGTTATCGTCAATGGCGTTGTCTACGCGCTGGCTTATAATGGTAACCTGACGGCGCTGGATCTGCGCAGCGGTCAGATCATGTGGAAACGTGAACTGGGCTCAGTGAATGATTTCATCGTCGACGGTAACCGTATCTACCTGGTAGACCAGAACGATCGTGTACTGGCGCTGACCACCGACGGCGGTGTGACGCTGTGGACGCAAAGCGATCTGCTGCACCGTCTGCTGACGTCCCCGGTATTGTATAACGGCAATCTGGTCGTGGGTGATAGCGAAGGCTACCTGCACTGGATTAACGTTGACGATGGCCGCTTTGTCGCCCAGCAGAAAGTTGACAGCTCTGGTTTCCTGACCGAGCCGGTCTCTGCTGATGGTAAACTGCTGATCCAGGCGAAAGACGGTACGCTGTACTCTATTACGCGTTAATCGTCCCGGCCGCTCGCTTTGAAAAACGGCTCCTGGTGCAGGGGCCGTTTTACTGTTTTTAACAACGGCGCAAAAAATGTGCCCGTTGTCTGATGATTTATTAAATGAGGCTTTAAACATGGTACCTGTGGTCGCGCTTGTCGGGCGCCCTAACGTTGGCAAATCCACGTTATTTAACCGTCTAACTCGCACCCGAGATGCGCTGGTTGCGGATTTCCCGGGTCTGACTCGTGACCGTAAGTACGGTCGTGCGGAAATTGAAGGCCGCGAGTTTATCTGTATTGATACCGGCGGTATTGATGGCACCGAAGACGGTGTAGAAACCCGCATGGCGGAACAGTCGCTGTTGGCGATCGAAGAAGCGGACGTTGTGCTGTTCATGGTAGATGCACGTGCTGGCCTGATGCCTGCGGATGAAGCCATTGCGAAACATCTGCGTTCGCGCCAGAAACCGACGTTCCTGGTAGCCAACAAAACTGACGGACTCGATCCTGATCAGGCGGTCGTCGATTTCTACTCGCTGGGTCTGGGTGAAATTTATCCGATCGCGGCATCCCATGGTCGTGGCGTTCTCAGCCTGCTGGAGCATGTTCTGCTGCCGTGGATGGATGACGTTGCTCCTCAGGAAGAGGTGGATGAAGATGCAGAATATTGGGCGCAACTGGAAGCCGAAGAGAACGGCGAAGAAGAGCCTGAAGATGACTTCAATCCGCAGGATCTGCCGATCAAACTGGCGATTGTTGGTCGCCCGAACGTAGGTAAGTCCACGCTTACTAACCGTATTCTCGGCGAAGAACGCGTAGTGGTTTACGACATGCCGGGGACCACGCGTGACAGTATTTATATCCCGATGCAACGCGATGAGCGCGAATATGTGCTCATTGATACCGCGGGCGTGCGTAAGCGCGGCAAAATTACCGAAGCAGTAGAAAAATTCTCAGTTATCAAAACGCTGCAGGCGATTGAAGATGCCAACGTGGTGATGCTGGTGATTGACGCGCGCGAAGGTATTTCCGATCAGGACCTGTCGCTGCTGGGCTTTATCCTCAATAGTGGGCGTTCACTTGTTATTGTGGTCAACAAGTGGGATGGCCTGACGCAGGAAGTGAAAGAGCAGGTCAAAGAGACTTTGGACTTCCGTCTGGGCTTTATTGATTTTGCGCGTGTACACTTCATCTCTGCGCTGCACGGCAGCGGCGTGGGTAATCTGTTTGAATCGGTCCGCGAAGCGTATGACAGCTCCACCCGTCGCGTCAGCACCGCGATGCTGACGCGCATTATGACTATAGCGGCAGAAGATCATCAGCCGCCGCTGGTGCGTGGTCGTCGTGTGAAGCTGAAATATGCCCACGCCGGTGGTTATAACCCACCAATCGTGGTGATTCACGGCAACCAGGTCAAAGACCTGCCGGATTCCTACAAGCGCTATCTGATGAACTATTTCCGTAAGTCTTTGGATGTGATGGGGACGCCGATCCGCATTCAGTTCAAAGAAGGGGAAAACCCGTTTGCGAACAAGCGTAATACGCTGACGCCGACGCAGATGCGTAAACGTAAGCGTTTGATAAAACACATCAAAAAAAGCAAGTAACCGTTGCTGATGCTGATAAAAACCCGTGCTTGTCGCGGGTTTTTTTTCGACGTTCCATCGCCAGCCTCAGCCCGTGCGATGTCAATCACTATTCATTTTTTACCAAGTTTAAATCTAAGAAAGTAGACATTTGTCGAGTTTTCGTCTTAAAGTCCGGGGGCTGGTACTAGACAAAACTAGCCTTAGGTTATCAAATGGTTAAATAAATTTTCGCCGCATGTAAAAAATCGGTCAGATACGTAACTGGCTGGCGTACATCGCGGTGTTTACACACACGACGACATAACTTTCGGGAGAATTATGCAATCCTCTGTTAATCAAAAAGAAAGCCGAACTTTCTTCGGCCATCCTTATCCGCTCGGCTCGCTGTTCTTCACAGAGATGTGGGAGCGCTTCTCGTTTTATGGCATTCGCCCGTTACTGATCCTGTTTATGGCTGCTACCGTTTATGACGGCGGCATGGGGCTGGCACGTGAAAATGCCTCGGCGATTGTGGGTATCTTTGCCGGTACGATGTACCTCGCTGCGCTGCCGGGTGGCTGGCTGGCGGATAACTGGCTCGGCCAACAGAAAGCGGTGTGGTACGGTTCCATCCTGATTGCCCTCGGCCATCTGTCAATTGCGCTCTCCGCCATTATGGGGAACAACCTGTTCTTTATTGGTCTGATGTTTATCGTGCTCGGTTCCGGTCTGTTTAAGACCTGTATTTCGGTCATGGTTGGCACGCTGTACAAAAAAGGCGATGCGCGTCGCGACGGCGGTTTCTCGCTGTTCTACATGGGCATCAACATGGGGTCGTTTATCGCGCCGCTGATTTCCGGCTGGCTGATTAAAACCCACGGCTGGCACTGGGGCTTTGGCATCGGTGGTATCGGGATGTTGGTGGCGTTGATCATTTTCCGTGTATTTGCTGTTCCATCGATGAAACGCTACGACAGCGAAGTGGGGCTCGACTCCACCTGGAATAGCCCGGTAGTGAAACGTAACGGCGTGGGCGCGTGGCTGCTGGCGCTGGCCGTCGGTGCGGCGGTTATCGTTACGCTGATAGCGCAGGGCGTGATTGTAATTAATCCGGTCGCGGTTGCCAGCATGCTGGTGTACGTGATTGCAGCCTCCGTTGCGCTCTACTTTATCTACCTGTTCATCTTTGCCGGTCTGAACCGTAAAGAGCGCGCCAGACTGCTGGTCTGCTTTATCCTGCTGGTTTCCGCCGCGTTCTTCTGGTCCGCGTTTGAGCAGAAGCCAACCTCGTTCAACCTGTTCGCTAACGACTACACTAACCGTATGATCGGTGATTTTGAAATCCCGGCGGTCTGGTTCCAGTCGATAAACGCGCTGTTTATTATCCTGCTGGCACCGGTATTCAGTTGGGCATGGCCGAAGCTGGCAAGCATGAATATTCGCCCGAGTAGCATCACCAAGTTTGTTATCGGTATCCTCTTTGCGGCGGCAGGCTTCGGTCTGATGATGCTGGCGGCGCAAAACGTTCTCAGTAACGGCGGGGCAGGCGTTTCTCCATTCTGGCTGGTGGGCAGTATCCTGATGCTGACGCTTGGCGAGCTGTGCCTGAGTCCGATCGGTCTGGCGACAATGACGCTGCTGGCGCCGGAAAGAATGCGCGGGCAGATGATGGGCCTGTGGTTCTGCGCCAGTGCGCTGGGCAACCTGGCCGCAGGTTTGATTGGCGGTCATGTGAAGGCTGACCAACTGGATATGCTGCCGGATCTCTTCGCACGCTGCTCGATTGCGCTGCTGATCTGCGCTGCGGTACTGATCATCCTCATTGTTCCGATTCGTCGCATGCTGGAGAATACGCAAACTAAACCGGCAACTAGCGCCTGATAACACCTCGATTGTGCCGGGGCAGACGTTATGTCCCGGCTATTCAATTAACGAGGTAAGAGCATGCTGTTAGGATTTGTTGGGCTTGGTGCAGTCGTTGAAACGGCATACTTGCCCGCATTACGTAATATGTTCGGTGATGCACTACGCTGTGTGGGATTTGATGTTCAATCCGCAAAGCAGCCCGCAGACGTGACACGCTGTGCGTCGCTCGCTGAACTTCTTGCAATGCCGCTTGATACCCTGTTTATTACCACCGCATCCCTGCATCACCTCGATGTGCTTGAACAGGCGCTGGCGGCTCCCATCGCTCGTATTGTGGTCGAAAAGCCTCTTGTCGCCACGCTTTCCCAAATTGAAAAACTGAAAACGCTGCTGACTCAACCGGATGCTGCCAACCGCGTGCTGGCACTCGACCATTGGATGGCACGCAATGGTGCAATGCAGCTGGCGTTGGGCAAACTCGGAGCGCAGTGGCAGGGCGATAATCCGCAACAGGCACTTGTCTCTCATTTTTCACACATTGTTAAAATCGACGGTTTTTTGCAGGAACCGAGCGGGTTTAACGCTGTTGGAGAACCCATTGCGCTTAACTTTGCCACCGGTGAGCCGGATACCCGTGAGCTTCGTCATCCGGACGGTGTGATTCTGGACATTGGCACACATGTACTGGCAATGCTGCGTGAAACAGTGCGTTACCTGGGCGGTAATGACAGTATGACCTTGCAGGTGAAGAGCGCTAAAGACCGTCTGGGACGAAATATTGTAGAGGGCGACCTGACCACAGCAGAAGGAGAGGCGCATCTGCAGGGACAGATTAGCGGCATTCCGCTGGACATCTGGCTGAATAAATACGCGGGGCCGGCTGGCGGACAAAAAGGCTTGCGCCTTTGTCTGCGCGATGGTCGTGTCATTAGCCATGATCGCCGTGGTGTCGAGGATGTGCTCGAATTGATTGACGGTGATGTTGTACAACGCTGGAGTCTGCCTGGTAGCGTATATGCCCATTGTCTGGCGGAGCATATTCTGGGCGCGCAAAGTCTGTTTGAACGCAGCCCACAGGAAGTGAGCCGCACGACGCAGCGCAGGCTGGAGGAAGTGGAGCGCCTGTTAACGTTACAGCAGCAGTTACGCGGGCGGCATTAAACGCATCGTGTTAAACTCAGCGCAGTAATGGATCCCTGTACTGGAGTCGCTATGTCTATTATTTGCCCGGATTGTCATGCAGAGCTGGAGCCGCAAAACGGTATGGCGCACTGTGATAACTGTAATAAAGATATTCAGTTAGAAGCGCACTGCCCGGAGTGCAATCAGCCGCTGCAGGTGCTTAAAGCCTGTGGCGCGGTGGATTATTTCTGCCAGAACGGTCATGGCCTTATCTCGAAGAAACGCGTGGCGTTTGTGCCGCTTTAATCCTGTTTTTTCCTGCGTGTTTTCTTTGTCTTCGTGACAGCTCTCACTTCGCTTTCCACCCATCCGTCAGACAGGCGGGTGGTGAGCACATCACCTGCTGTAACCTGTTTAGTCTGTTTCAGCACTTCACCCTCTTTTGCGGTCGTCACGCTATAACCGCGGGCCAGCGTGGCCAGTGGGCTGACTGCCTCAAGATGGGTAACCGCGTTGCCAAAACGCTCGCGCTGTTCGCTTAAACGCGCACGGATATTTTCCGCCAGTCGGTATTCCAGTTGCTGAATACGTGTTTGCGCACGGTAAATACGCGGCTGCGGGTTTTGCTGATTCAGACGCTGCAGCATGCGCTGCTGACGCTGATTTGCCTGTTTAATCTTATTCTCAAGTGCGAAGTTCATTCTCTGACGCAGTCGTTCCAGCACGGTCTGTTGACGGGCCAGACGCAGTTGCGGATGCTGCTGTTGCAAGCGGTGATGAAGCTGGGTAAACCGACGAGTACGATTGGCGAGGTAGTAGTCCATCGCCATCTCCAGACGCTGCTGACCATGCTGTATTTGACGCAGCAGTTCAAGCTGATTACGGCTGACAATTTCAGCTGCCGCCGACGGCGTAGGTGCCCGTAAATCTGCAATAAAATCGGCAATAGTGACATCGGTTTCATGGCCGACGGCGCTGACAACTGGAATGCGGCTGGCAAAGATCGCCCGTGCAACACGTTCGTCGTTAAAGCTCCACAAATCTTCCAGCGAGCCGCCGCCGCGCCCGACGATCAGCACATCGCACTCGCCCCGCGCGTTCGCCAGTTCAATGGCCCGAACGATCTGCCCTGGCGCATCATCGCCCTGGACTGCGGTCGGGTAGATAATAACGGGCAGGGAAGGGTCGCGACGCTTCAGGACGTGGAGAATATCGTGCAGCGCGGCGCCGGTTTTAGAGGTGATTACCCCGACGCAGTGGGCCGGTGAGGGCAGCGTTTTTTTGAACTGCTGATCGAATAGCCCTTCACCCTGCAGTTTGGCCTTGAGTTGCTCATATTTTTGCTGCAGCAAACCTTCGCCCGCTGGCTGCATGCTCTCAACAATTATCTGATAGTCGCCGCGCGGCTCGTACAATGTAATGTTGGCGCGTACCAGTACCTGCTGACCGTGCTGTGGTCGGAACGTTACCCGGCGATTGCTGTTGCGAAACATCGCGCAGCGTACCTGAGCGGTGTCATCTTTGAGCGTGAAATACCAGTGACCGGAGGACGGCTGCGTGAAATTCGAAATTTCACCGCTGATCCACACTTGTCCCATTTCCTGCTCAAGCAGCAAACGAACCGTCTGATTCAGGCGGCTTACGGTAAAAATTGAGGTGGTCTGAGAGGATAACATGTGAGCGGGATCAAATTCTAAATCAGCAAGTTATTCAGTCGAAAGTAACATGCTCACAGAGGAGCGCAAGGTTTTTTTGCAAAAAAGTGTGGATGCAATCGGTTACGCTCTGTATAATGCCGCGGCAATATTTAATAACCTCCCAGGTGAGATATTGCCCATGCTACGTATCGCAAAAGAAGCCCTGACGTTTGACGACGTCCTCCTCGTTCCCGCTCATTCTACTGTTCTGCCGAATACTGCTGATCTCAGCACCCAGTTGACGAAAACCATTCGCCTGAACATTCCTATGCTCTCCGCAGCAATGGACACCGTGACGGAAGCGCGCCTGGCAATTGCCCTGGCTCAGGAAGGCGGCATCGGTTTTATCCACAAAAACATGTCTATTGAGCGCCAGGCGGAAGAAGTTCGTCGCGTGAAGAAACATGAATCTGGCGTCGTGACCGACCCACAAACCGTACTGCCAACCACCACTCTGCGCGAAGTAAAAGAACTGACCGAGCGTAACGGTTTCGCAGGCTACCCGGTAGTGACTGAAGATAACGAACTGGTCGGCATCATCACCGGTCGTGACGTACGGTTTGTGACTGATCTGAATCAGCCGGTTAGCGTCTACATGACGCCGAAAGAGCGTCTGGTGACCGTTCGTGAAGGCGAAGCACGCGATGTTGTCTTTGCCAAAATGCACGAAAAACGCGTCGAGAAAGCGCTGGTTGTTGACGACAGCTTCCATCTGCTCGGCATGATCACCGTTAAAGATTTCCAGAAAGCGGAACGTAAACCTAACGCCTGTAAAGACGAGCATGGTCGTCTGCGCGTTGGGGCTGCTGTAGGCGCAGGTGCGGGTAACGAAGAGCGTGTTGACGCGCTGGTTGCCGCTGGCGTTGATGTTCTGCTGATTGACTCCTCTCACGGTCACTCAGAAGGCGTACTGCAGCGTATCCGTGAAACTCGTGCTAAATACCCGGATCTGCAGATCATCGGGGGGAACGTTGCGACTGGTGCAGGCGCTCGCGCGCTGGCGGAAGCCGGCTGCAGCGCTGTTAAAGTCGGTATCGGCCCAGGCTCCATCTGTACTACCCGTATCGTTACCGGCGTCGGTGTACCGCAGATCACCGCCGTTTCTGACGCTGTTGAAGCGCTGGAAGGCACTGGTATCCCGGTTATTGCCGATGGCGGTATTCGTTTTTCCGGCGACATCGCAAAAGCGATCGCTGCGGGTGCTTCTGCAGTGATGGTTGGCTCTATGCTGGCGGGGACTGAAGAATCTCCGGGCGAAATCGAACTGTATCAGGGCCGTTCTTACAAATCATACCGTGGTATGGGCTCTTTGGGCGCGATGTCCAAAGGTTCTTCCGACCGTTATTTCCAAAGCGATAACGCCGCTGACAAACTGGTCCCGGAAGGTATCGAAGGTCGCGTTGCGTATAAAGGTCGCCTGAAAGAGATCATTCACCAGCAGATGGGTGGCCTGCGCTCCTGTATGGGTCTGACCGGCTGTGGTACTATCGACGCGCTGCGAACAAAAGCAGAGTTTGTACGTATCAGCGGTGCGGGTATTCAGGAAAGTCACGTCCACGATGTGACCATCACCAAAGAGTCCCCTA
>NZ_SZWS01000012.1:68637-75098 GCF_005281245.1 Citrobacter sp. wls826 | reverse complement strand
CGGCTATATGCCGGGCGAATTTGTTTCACTTGCCTCGGAATTAGCGTCAATGACAGACAATATTCATAAACATCGCATTCTCATCCTTGATTTCGGATCTCAGTACACTCAGCTGGTTGCTCGTCGCGTACGTGAACTGGGCGTCTATTGTGAACTGTGGGCGTGGGATGTTACGGAAGCACAAATTCGCGAATTCAACCCAAGCGGTATCATTCTTTCCGGTGGTCCGGAAAGCACCACTGAAGAAAACAGCCCGCGTGCGCCGGAATACGTTTTCACTGCGGGCGTGCCTGTGTTCGGCGTGTGCTACGGCATGCAGACTATGGCAATGCAGCTCGGTGGTCATGTTGAAGGTTCTAACGAACGTGAATTCGGCTATGCGCAGGTTGAAGTTCAGACCGACAGCGCGCTGATCCGCGGTATTGAAGACTCTCTGACCGCAGACGGCAAACCACTGCTGGACGTGTGGATGAGCCACGGCGACAAAGTGACCGCTATTCCGGAAGGTTTCGTGACCGTTGCCAGCACCGACAACTGCCCGTTTGCCATCATGGCGCACGAGGAAAAACGTTTCTACGGTGTGCAGTTCCATCCGGAAGTTACCCACACCCGTCAGGGGATGCGCATGCTGGAGCGTTTTGTGCGCGACATCTGCCAGTGTGAAGCGCTGTGGACCCCGGCAAAAATTATCGATGACGCCGTTGCCCGCATTCGTGAGCAGGTTGGCACTGATAAAGTGATCCTCGGCCTCTCCGGCGGCGTTGACTCCTCCGTCACCGCGATGCTGCTGCACCGTGCGATTGGCAAAAACCTGACCTGTGTGTTCGTCGACAACGGTCTGCTGCGTCTCAACGAAGCTCAGCAGGTGATGGATATGTTCGGCGACCATTTCGGCCTGAACATCATTCATGTTGAAGGTGAAAAGCGTTTCCTGGACGCGCTGAAAGGCGAGAACGATCCGGAAGCTAAACGTAAAATCATCGGCCGCGTGTTCGTGGAAGTCTTCGACGAAGAAGCGCTGAAGCTGGAAGACGTTAAGTGGCTGGCGCAGGGAACCATCTATCCGGACGTGATCGAATCCGCGGCTTCTGCCACCGGTAAAGCGCACGTCATCAAATCTCACCACAACGTGGGCGGTTTGCCGAAAGAGATGAAGATGGGTCTGGTTGAACCGCTGCGTGAGCTGTTCAAAGACGAAGTGCGTAAGATTGGTCTGGAACTGGGTCTGCCGTACGACATGCTGTACCGTCACCCATTCCCGGGGCCGGGTCTGGGCGTACGCGTGCTGGGCGAAGTGAAGAAAGAGTACTGCGACCTGCTGCGCCGTGCGGATGCTATCTTCATTGAGGAACTGCACAACGCTGACCTGTACAACAAAGTGAGCCAGGCGTTCACCGTGTTCCTGCCAGTACGTTCCGTTGGCGTCATGGGCGATGGCCGTAAGTACGACTGGGTTGTTTCCCTGCGTGCTGTTGAAACCATCGACTTTATGACCGCGCACTGGGCGCACCTGCCGTATGACTTCTTAGGCCGCGTCTCTAACCGCATTATCAACGAAGTTAACGGTATTTCCCGCGTGGTGTATGACATCAGCGGTAAGCCGCCAGCTACGATTGAGTGGGAATAATATTCCTCCCGTTTAGCGGTTTCTGAACCGGTAGTATGTAAAAGCCCTCTTTTTACAGAGGGCTTTTTATTGCGCGAATTTTATCGATGCGACAGTCCTGCTCGATAGTAGGGTTAATCACACACTTAACGTCTGCGCTCCATTCAACACCGCTTCTTATTTACGGAAATAATGAAAAATACTCAGGGTATTACCCTGTAGAATTTAATAACGGTAACAATTCAGATAAGCATTTAAATTTATGCTAAATATGAATGTTTTAGTCAGTGATATTTTCTGGCGATATTAATTAGCGTCTATTTGAGCGCAGTGTCTCTTTTTTATATCCAGTACACTGGAACGTAAAAAATCAGCGCGAATGGCGCGGTGAAGCGGGATTCAAAGATGGTGTATTTTTGCGAAAAACACGGTTGATTATCCGATATATCAGCACATGTGGCGGGTAAGACTGCGCGAAGTTTCATCACTCAAATCCCTTACCGGATGGTTAAATATCAGGCGATTAGCCATCCGGTAAGGAATCTTAATGCTGTAGTATCATCGGCTCGGCTCGGCGCGAGCGATCAGCGTACGTCAGTTTGTGCAGGAGATGCCTGTTGCGGCAGGGTGATCTGCTGAGATTCTTTTTTGTTCTGGTGGTGGTGCCACGCACCTATGGCGGAGTAGACGAAGCGTCCGAAGAAGAAAAGAAAGCTGATAAGCAGTACGATCCGGATCATGCGACTGTTAAATCGGTGTCGTTTGCGTAGGCTGGTAACCTGGCTCACAAAAGGTTCCTTGTAGTGTACCCAACTGAGGGCGATAGTCACATTAAGGCATACTGTGAGGGAATGGTCAATTTTTCCTTATGTAAAATTGCTTCAGTTGTTTTATCTATTTATGTTATGGAAATTAATATTATTATTTGCATTAATAATGAGATAACGATAAAAAACCATGAAAAGAGTAATAATTGATTAATGAGGGACTTATTTATTGATGTGTATCAAGCATCACCCTTTGCTGACAACTAAAATTGATGAGTCATTTTAATGTATTTAACTTTATCGTTTTAACGTCAGGTGGGATGCCTGTCCGAATACCCCCTGCAGGATGTGCGGGATTCTACTGAGCATCTATGAAACTCAATAAAAATTATATTAGTATTAGAGATAGATGGTGGGCGTTACCTCTCATCTTGCCTTCCTTTCTGTTGCCTATATTGAGCACTGCTAACACCTATGCCCATATTAGTACCGGGACCGTAATTCTTTTCTACCTGCCTTTAGCGCTGATGATTAGCCTGATGTTGTTTTTTGGTTGGGCGGCATTACCAGGAATTATCATTTCCATCATCTGGTACAAATATCCGCAGGTTGGGTTATTTGAAATGCTCTCAATAATTTCGCACTTTATAGTTACGATAGTGCTTAGTTGGGGAGGGTATAAAGTTTTTGCTCCCCGGCGGAATAACGTTTCTTACGGTGACTCCCACCTGATGTTTCAGCACATGTTTTGGCAGGTTTTCTGCCCGGCAACGCTGTTTCTGCTATTCTTCCATTTCGCCGCGTTTGTGGGCGTCTATGAGAGCAAATCCGGCATGGTGGGCGTTATGCCCCTTAATACCGGCACGTTGATCAACTATCAGGCCATGCTGGCCGGGAATCTGGTTGGGGTTCCACTGTGCTACTTAATAATTCGCACGATTCGTAATCCTTTGTATATCAGAGGTTATTTATCTCAGTTAAAGCAGCAGTTTGATACCAAAGTTACCAAAACAGAGTTTGCGGTCTGGCTGATTATATTGACCATACTAATGACATTGTTGTGTATGCCGCTAGATGAGAAAAGCTCAATATTTAGCACGAATTATACCTTGTCACTGATGCTGCCCGTCATGCTATGGGGAGCTATGCGTTACGGTTATAAATTTATTTCGTTAATATGGAT
Organism: Citrobacter sp. wls826; assembly: GCF_005281245.1. Classification (NCBI taxonomy): domain Bacteria; kingdom Pseudomonadati; phylum Pseudomonadota; class Gammaproteobacteria; order Enterobacterales; family Enterobacteriaceae; genus Citrobacter; species Citrobacter sp. wls826. The sequence goes on along the minus strand of NZ_SZWS01000012.1, from coordinate 71,542 downwards.
GCTCGTACTCATTACAGCAATTCATTATTATCAACGCTATATGCCCTGGTATTCGGGTTACGATGTGCAACTTGCCATTACCTCATCGAGTTACCTGGTTTTCTCCTTCATCGTGAATTTTATTGCCGTACTGGCAACGCGCCAGAGAATTGTCGCCAGACATTCTCATCGTCTGGCCTTCTTTGACCCCATGGTGCATATTCCGAATTTGCGCGCTTTGAACCGGGATTTGAGAAAAGCGCCATGGTCAGTGCTTTGCTTTTTGAGTGTTCCGGGTATGGAACTGCTGGTGAAAAATTACGGCATTATGCTGCGTATCCAGTACAAGCAAAAACTTGCCCAGTGGGTAAAGCCATTGCTGAAACAAGATGAGCATGTCTATCAGTTATCGGGTAATGATTTAGTTCTGCGTTTTAACACCGAGTCGCATCAGGAGCGTATTGAAGCGCTGGACAGGCATATCAAGCAGTTTCGTTTTATCTGGGATGGCATGCCTTTACAGCCGCAGGTGGGGATTAGTTTTTGCTATGTCCGTTCTCCTGTTAATCACATCTACTTGTTACTGGGGGAGTTAAGCACCATCGCCGAGCTTTCTCTGGCGACCAATGCGCCAGAGAATTTGCAGCGCCGAGGCGTGATGCACCTGCAACGTGACCTGAAAGATAAGGTTGCGATGATGAATCGTCTGCAACTGGCGCTGGAGCACCATCGCTTTTTCCTGATGGCGCAGCCGATTTCAGGCGTGCGCGGCGATGTTTATCATGAAATTCTGCTGCGGCTAGAGGGGGATGATGGTGAAACCATCGGTCCTGACAGCTTCTTACCGGTAGCGCATGAGTTTGGATTGTCATCCAGCATCGATCTGTGGGTGATTGAAAATACGCTGAAGTTTATGGCGCAGAATCGGGAAAAAATGCCCGCTCGTCGGTTTGCTATTAACTTATCTCCCACATCGGTATGCCGTGCCCGGCTTCCGCATGACATCAACCAACTGCTGATTAAGTACAAAGTTGAACCGTGGCAACTGATTTTTGAAGTAACGGAAAGCAATGCCTTAACCAATGCGGAACAGGCGCAGGCAACGTTACTGCAGCTGCAATCATTGGGCTGTCAGATTGCGATTGATGATTTTGGTACCGGATATGCCAGCTATGCGCGGCTGAAGAATGTGAATGCCGATATCCTGAAAATTGATGGCAGCTTTATTCGCAACATCGTTTCGAATAGCCTCGACTATCAAATCGTGGCCTCTATTTGCCATCTGGCGCGGATGAAAAGAATGCTGGTGGTCGCGGAGTACGTCGAAAGCGAAGAAATACGCAGTGCGGTAATTTCGCTGGGGATTGATTACATGCAGGGGTATCTGATTGGTAAACCGCAGCCGTTGCATGAAATGCTGGAAGAACAGGTGCCAGAAGAACTGGCACCTGCTGAGAGCTTATGCGGCGATATCGGGTGAACTCTCTTCTTCAATTTTGAGTCGCCAGCCGGTAACGGCTTCCCAGTATTGCTGCTCTTTTTCCAGATCGAGCAGCACCAGCGCATTCTGGCTAAACCAGTCATGCGGAAAGCGTAAGGTCCAGTGGTTGTCGTCGGTAATTAGGGTCAGCGTCGGTGGCGTGGTGGTCGCCTGTCGCTGATTATTCAGCAGCACGCCCAGGCGCAACAGCTGAATTAACGGCAGAAACTGTTTTTTCTTGAACAGCGTAAAGCGGGGCAAATCATCCAGTTTCACCGCTTTGCGATGATATCGAACCAGGGTTGCCATCATCAGCTGTTGTTCCTGATTGAAACCCGGTAAATCGCTGTTTTGGAGGATATACGCCGAGTGGCGATGTAAACCGCTGTGGTTGATGTTCAGCCCAACCTCATGCAGCATCGCCGCCCAGCGCAGCAACGCTTCCAGTTGTGGATTGGCCAGCTTTGGCTGCTGCGTATGCCACTGGTCGTACATTTGCATCGTCGTTTCCAGTACGCGCCGGGCCTGTTCGCTGTCGATATTGTACTGGTTCGCCAGGCTGCTCGCGGTACGACTGCGAACGTCCTGGTGGCGAAAACGACCTTCCATCTCATACAGCACGCCTTCGCGTAGTGCGCCATCAGAAAGGCGGAGTTCGCGGATAGCCAGTGCGTCAAAAACGCCGCACAGAATCGCGAGTCCCGGCACAAACACCGCTTTTCGTTCTTCAGACAGCCCCGGCAGGCTGAGCGCATCGAATGACGCATGCTTCAGCACTTCGGTTCGCAGTTTGTCCAGGCGTTCGGGGGTGATAAAACCATCTTTCTCACCCATCTCCAGCAGCACTTCGTGTGCCGCTTTAATCGTGCCCGACGCGCCCAGCGCAACGTTCCAGCCCTGAATGCGAAACTGCCAGGTTAAGGTTTCAAGCTTTTGCGCTGCCGCCATGCGCGCACGCTGGAAGTTTTCCCGACTAATAGCGCCGTCCGGGAAATACATCTGAGCAAAACTGACGCAGCCCATACGACGACTTTCCACCAGTTTGGGCTCGAAATCTTCGCCGATCACCAGTTCTGTTGAACCACCGCCGATATCAATAACCAGCTTACGACCCTTTTCCGGCTGGGTGTGCTCCACGCCCATAAAAATCAGTCGGGCTTCTTCATTACCGGAAATAATCTCAATAGGGTAGGGGATAACTTTTTCTGCTCGCTTGAGAAAATCGGTCGCATTTAGCGCCTGACGCAAAGTATGGGTTCCCACGATGCATACGCTTGATGGGGGAAAGCCCTGCAGACGTTCGGCGAACAGCGACAGGCAGCTTAATCCGCGCTCCATTGCCTCTTCGCTCAGCTTGTTATCTTCGCCGAGGCCATCCGCCAGATGAACGCGCTGTTTCAGTCGCCCGATAATCTGCATTGCGCCATCAACCACGCGGGCAATGAC
>NZ_SZWS01000012.1:54774-68595 GCF_005281245.1 Citrobacter sp. wls826 | reverse complement strand
TATGGAAACTGTTTGAACCAAGGTCGACCGCAGCAAATTCCTGCGGTCGTGGAGTCTTGTCGTGTATTGGCATAGCGTTAGTCAGGTTGCTCGAGTGATTTGATGTAGTCGTATATCGCCAATTGTGACTGAACCTTACGGCGGTTTCCGCGCGGTACGTAGCGATTACTGAGTTCTTTATCGATGAAGCGAGCCTTCACCGTGTCGCTGAACAGGATATCGATAATATCCAGCACCCGTTGCTTAAGACGCGGGTCCAGCAGCGGTGTGGCGACTTCGATGCGATAGTCGATATTCCTGGTCATCCAGTCTGCGGAGGAGAGGTATACCTGCTTGTCGCCACCGTTTTCGAAGATATAAACCCGGTCGTGTTCAAGGTAGCGGTCAACTATGCTTATCACGCGAATATTGTCGCTAATGCCTTCCAGGTTCGGAATCAAAGAGCACATACCGCGAATCAATAGATTGACTGGCACGCCTGAGCTTGAGGCCGCATAGAGACGATCAACCAGGCCTTTATCGACCAGGTTATTCAGTTTTAGGGTGATACCGGAAGGCTGTCCTTGCTGCGCGTTGGCGATTTCTTTGTCAATCATCGCGTACAGCAAACGGCGCGAGTTCTGCGGAGATACCAGCAGATAATCGAACGTCACCGGACGATACGGGTTCTCGATGAAGTTGAACACCCGACGAACCTCGTTGGTAATGCGTGAGTCGGCGGTAAGTAACGAGTAGTCGGTATAGAGACGCGCCGTTTTTTCGTTGAAGTTCCCCGTCCCGATATGCGCATAGCGCACAACTTCATCACCTTCTTTACGCGAGATAAGGAACAATTTGGCGTGAATTTTCAGGCCCGGCGCGGAGAAGATGACGTGAACGCCAGCCTCGGTAAGACGCTTGGCCCAATGAATGTTGGCTTCTTCATCAAAGCGAGCCTGCAACTCCACCACCACGGTGACTTTCTTACCGTTGTGCGCAGCATGGATCATCGAATCAATGATGCGCGAGTCTTTGGCCACACGGTAGATGTTGATTTTTATCGCCAGCACGCTCGGGTCGAAAGAGGCCTGGCGCAACAGTTCAAGAACGTGCTCAAAAGTGTGATACGGATAATATAGCAGCACGTCGCGTTCGCGAACGGCGTCAAAGCCGTTACGAAACTTCTCGTTATCGAACCAGATATGGCGCAAACGCGGCAGCGGTTTGTTCACCAGGTTAGCTTTGCCAACGTTGGGGAAATTAATAAAGTCTTTGAAGTTATGGTAACGCCCGCCGGGAACAATCGAGTCGTAGCGAGAAATCGTCAGCTTTTCACGCAGTACCTCGACCAGCGCATTGGGCATGTCGCGCTGATAGACAAAACGTACAGGCTCTGCGGTCAGACGCTGTTTCAGGCTGGACGACATCAGCTCCATCAGGCTCGATTCCATCTCGTGCACCAAATCGTATTCGGCGTCGCGAGTCATTTTCATCGAATAGGCGTTCAGCGCATCGTAATCAAAGAACCCTTTGAAAATGTCGTCAAGGCAGTAGCGTAAGATGTTGTCCAGCAGGATCATCGGTTTGCGACGGCGCGGGGTTTCCGGCGGTAGATTCACAAAACGGGGAACCTTGTCGGAAGGGATTTCCAGCAGCGCGTAGCGGATCGTATCGCCGCGGATAATTTCCACCGCCAGATAGGTGTAGTCATCTTTCAGAAACTGAACTAAATCCGTCTCGCGGTTGATCAGGATCGGTGTAATGTGCTGGCGAAGATATTGTTTGAAGTAGTGGCGTAACCAGCTCTGTTGATTGACCGACAACTGACGTTCATTGATAAGGAAAATCTGGTTGCGCGCCATCTCCAGCAGCAACTCGTTGTACAGGCCGTCAAATTCCTGATCGGCTTTTAATACGCGGGCCTGGATTTTACCTAACAGATGGCGGGAGTGAGAGTTTGAACCCTGTTCTTCGCTAATAATGATTCGGCGCTTCAGTTCGGCAAAACGAACCTTATAAAACTCGTCGAGATTATTGGAATAGATGCCTAAGAAACGCATCCGTTCGATCAACGGGTTTGACTTATCAGCAGCTTCCTGGAGTACACGTTCGTTGAACGCTAACCAGCTGAGTTCTTTCTCGATGTATAGCTTTTCCTGACCCATTACCACTTTTACTCCGTTTCATTCACGGGACACTACCGATTTATTATGGCGAGCATTGCTCTCAGATGTCCAACAGTGCCAGAAAAATATGACAATAAACCGTCTGATAGCAAAGAGAAAGGGGGAGCGTAGATGAATACCGGAGATGTTAACCGGAAAAGGTATTTATGCCTGTAAACCGGATGATGAGATCCGGTTTACAGGTTGATTTTATTCTTCGTCGGCGGCGTAGCCTTGTGGCGGCAGACAAACGCCGTCCAGCCATGCTGCGTTATCACGCATCTTCAGGCGACCATCAGTAAACCAGCTTACCACCAGCGGGTAAATGGTATGTTCCTGGGCCTGGACTCGTGCCGTGACATCATCTTCGCTGTCGCCTTCAAATACCGGAACTTTGGCCTGGAGAATAACCGGTCCGCCGTCCAGTTCATCGGTGACGAAATGGACGGAAGTGCCATGCTCTTCATCGCCGTTTTCCAGAACCTGACGGTGCGTGTGCAGGCCAGGATACTTCGGCAATAAAGACGGATGGATATTCAGCAATCGTTCAGAATAGTGAGCAACAAACGCCGGGCTTAGAATGCGCATATAACCGGCCAGCACCACGACATCGGGGGCATAAGCGTCGATCTCTTGTATTAGTTGCTGGTCGAATGCTTCGCGACTGACAAACTGGGCGGCTTCCAGCGAGTGTGCAGGAATATTCGCTTCGCGTGCGCGCTCAAGGCCGAACGCATCGGCCTTGTTACTGAATACTGCACGTATGGTGCCATTGATTTTATTCTGTTCGCAGGCATCCATTATCGCCTGCAAATTGCTTCCGTTGCCGGAAATGAGCACCACAATGTTTTTCATTCAATGACCACACGCTGTTCGGAATCAGAAGCTTTGATGATACCGATTTTCCATGCGTTTTCACCTTTCTCATTGAGCAAAGCAAGGGCGTTGTCCACTTCAGAAGCTGGCAGGGCGATAACCATGCCTACGCCGCAGTTAAAGGTGCGATACATCTCATGCTGGCTGACGTTACCCGCCGTTTGCAGCCAGTTGAAGACGGCTGGCCACTGCCATGAAGATTCATCGATCACAGCCTGCGTGTTGTCTGGCAGAACGCGTGGAATATTTTCCCAGAAACCACCGCCGGTCAGGTGGGCAATGGCATGCACATCAACCTTCTCAATCAGTTCCAGAATGGATTTGACATAAATGCGGGTCGGGGCCAGTAAGTGATCGGCCAGCGGCTTGCCTTCAAGCTCGGTGGTTTCCGGGTCACAACCGCTGACTTCCACAATTTTGCGCACCAGAGAGTAGCCGTTGGAGTGCGGACCGCTGGAGCCGAGTGCAATCAGTACGTCGCCGTCAGCCACTTTTGAACCGTCAATGATCTCTGATTTTTCGACGACGCCAACGCAGAAGCCTGCCACGTCGTAATCTTCGCCGTGGTACATCCCCGGCATTTCAGCCGTTTCACCGCCGACAAGAGCACAGCCAGACTGCAGACAGCCTTCGGCAATACCGTTAATGACGCTGGCTGCGGTATCCACATCCAGTTTGCCGGTAGCATAGTAGTCGAGGAAAAACAGCGGCTCAGCGCCCTGAACCACGAGGTCGTTGACGCACATTGCGACGAGGTCAATGCCGATAGTGTCGTGGCGTTTCAGATCCATCGCCAGACGCAGTTTTGTGCCGACGCCATCAGTGCCGGAAACCAGTACCGGTTCACGATATTTTTGCGGCAATGCGCACAGCGCACCGAAGCCACCCAGACCACCCATAACTTCCGGACGACGAGTTTTCTTTACTACGCCTTTGATTCGATCAACCAGAGCATTACCTGCATCAATATCAACACCGGCATCTTTGTAGCTAAGAGAGGTTTTATCGGTCACTGCCTGCTTCCCCACATGTTTACTTGCAGTAAAAGTTAAATTCGGCGCAATTCTAACAGGGAAAGCAAACGTTTGCGAGCCTGCTCTGCATCAAGTTTTATGTGCTGATTTTTTCAGCATTTTACAATCATTTATCTATTTGTTTGAACTGCGCCACGAAAATGAAACCGGGTACAGTCTTGTGCTTGAAACCTGCCTGCTGAATACACAGTATCGTACTGAAACCGGTTTCTGTTTTCTGTTGCGGACTTCATCAACAGCGTTTTGCACAGAGTAATCACGAGAGGGGAAGGGTATGTCAGGATTTAAAGCAGATTTCATGTGGGGTGGTGCCGTAGCCGCTCATCAACTGGAAGGTGGCTGGCAGGAAGGTGGAAAAGGAATTAGCGTTGCTGATGTCATGACGGCGGGGGCGCATGGCGTGGCGCGTGAAATCACTGACGGTGTGATTGCTGGTAAAAACTACCCTAACCACGACGCCATCGATTTTTATCACCGCTATAAAGACGACATTAAACTGTTTGCCGAAATGGGGTTTAAATGTTTTCGTACTTCGATTGCCTGGACGCGTATTTTCCCCTTAGGCGACGAAGCGCAACCCAATGAGGCTGGCCTGCAGTTCTATGATGACCTGTTTGACGAATGCCTGAAATATGGCATTGAACCGGTGATTACGTTGTCGCATTTCGAGATGCCATACCATCTGGTGACGGAATATGGCGGCTGGCGTAACCGTAAGCTTATCGATTTCTTTGTCCGTTTTGCCGCAGTGGTTTTTACCCGTTACCAGCACAAAGTGAAGTACTGGATGACGTTTAATGAAATTAACAACCAGGCAAATTATCACGAAGACTTCGCGCCTTTTACTAACTCTGGCCTGAAATACCAGCCCGGTGAAGACCGCGAGCCGGTTATGTACCAGGCGGCGCACTATGAACTGGTGGCAAGCGCGCTGGCGGTAAAGGCTGCGCGTGAGATTAACCCGGCATTGCAGATAGGGTGCATGATTGCCATGTGTCCTATCTATCCACTGACCTGCGCGCCGGACGATATGATGATGGCGATGAACGCCATGCACCGGCGTTACTGGTTTACCGATGTCCATGTGCGCGGCAAATACCCGCAGCATCTTCTCAACTACTTTGCCCGGCGTGGCTTTGATCTTGATATCACCGAGGAAGACCGTCAGGCGCTGACCGAGGGTTGTGTCGATTACATCGGCTTTAGCTACTATATGTCTTTCGCAACGCAGGCCACGGCAGACAACCCACAGCTGGACTACGACGAGTCGAAAAGTCTGGTTTCCAACCCGTACGTGCAGAAATCGGACTGGGGCTGGCAGATTGATCCCGTTGGTCTGCGCTATTCGCTGAACTGGTTCTGGGATCATTACCAACTGCCTCTGTTTATCGTAGAAAACGGCTTTGGTGCGATTGACGTGCAGCAGGCCGACGGATCGGTGGATGATTCCTATCGTATTGACTATATGGCCGCACATATCAGCGAAATGAAAAAAGCGGTAGTGGAAGATGGCGTGGACCTGATGGGTTATACACCGTGGGGCTGTATTGATTTAGTCTCGGCCGGGACGGGGGAGATGAAAAAACGCTACGGCTTTATCTATGTTGATAAAAATAATGACGGAAGCGGAACGTTAGCACGCTCGCCGAAGAAATCTTTTTCATGGTATCAAAACGTTATCCAGACTAATGCTGAATATCTATAAAATTCATAGTATTGACAGCCAGCCCCGCCAATAATGCGGGGCTTGTTTTATACTCATCATCCAGATGCAAACGACTTTGGTTGATCCATATCAAGCGTATCCAGTGTTGCGCCAGAGACGAAAAGCGGTATAATCCGGCGATTTTTTTTGTGGTTGCCACTCGTCTGAGGAAAGGAGAAGAGTATGAAGATCGTGGAAGTCAAACACCCACTCGTCAAACACAAGCTGGGACTGATGCGTGAAAACGACATCAGCACTAAACGCTTTCGTGAACTCGCCTCGGAAGTTGGCAGCCTGCTGACTTATGAAGCAACCGCTGGTCTGGAAACCGAAAAGGTGACCATTGAAGGCTGGAACGGTCCGGTTGAAGTTGACCAAATCAAAGGTAAAAAAATCACCGTTGTGCCAATCCTGCGTGCGGGCCTGGGCATGATGGAAGGCGTACTGGAAAACGTTCCGAGCGCGCGTATCAGCGTGGTTGGTATGTACCGAAACGAAGAAACGCTGGAGCCGGTTCCGTACTTCCAGAAGCTGGTATCTAACATCGATGAGCGTATGGCGCTGATCGTTGACCCGATGCTGGCAACCGGCGGTTCCGTTATCGCCACCATCGACCTGCTGAAAAATGCAGGCTGCACCAGCATTAAAGTGCTGGTCCTGGTTGCGGCACCGGAAGGTATCGCGGCACTGGAAAAAGCGCACCCGGATGTTGAGCTGTACACGGCCTCCATCGATCAGGGGTTGAACGAGCACGGATACATTATTCCGGGGCTCGGCGATGCCGGCGATAAGATTTTTGGTACCAAGTAAACGAATAAGTGAAAAGAAGCCGACTTTAAGAGTCGGCTTTTTTTTGAATATAACAACCCAAGGCTAATAACAAACAACACTCAGAGGAAAACACTATGACGCGCCGTGCTATCGGGGTGAGTGAAAGACCGCCGCTTTTACAGACAATCCCGCTTAGTTTGCAGCACCTGTTCGCCATGTTTGGCGCAACGGTACTGGTGCCAGTCCTGTTCCACATCAACCCGGCTACCGTTCTGCTGTTTAACGGCATTGGTACGTTGCTGTATCTCTTTATCTGTAAAGGTAAAATTCCTGCGTATCTGGGTTCCAGCTTCGCATTTATTTCCCCAGTACTGCTGTTGCTGCCGTTAGGGTATGAAGTGGCGCTGGGTGGTTTCATTATGTGCGGCGTTCTGTTCTGTCTGGTTTCTTTCATCGTTAAGAAAGCAGGAACCGGCTGGCTGGATGTCATGTTCCCTCCTGCGGCGATGGGCGCAATCGTTGCCGTCATCGGTCTGGAGCTGGCTGGCGTCGCTGCGGGCATGGCGGGGTTACTGCCAGCAGAGGGACAATTACCGGATTCAAAAACCATCATCATCTCAATGGTGACGCTGGCGGTTACGGTATTTGGCTCTGTACTGTTCCGCGGTTTTATGGCGATTATCCCGATTCTGATTGGGGTGCTGGCCGGCTACGCGCTCTCCTTCGTGATGGGAGTCGTGGACACCACGCCGATTGCGCAGGCCCACTGGTTTGCTCTGCCAACGTTCTACACGCCGCGCTTTGAATGGGTTGCCATTCTGACCATCCTGCCGGCGGCGCTGGTGGTCATCGCTGAACACGTTGGACACCTGGTGGTAACGGCGAATATCGTGAAAAAAGATTTGATTCGCGATCCTGGCCTGCATCGCTCAATGTTTGCCAACGGCCTGTCTACGGTTATCTCTGGTTTCTTCGGCTCTACGCCGAACACCACGTACGGTGAAAATATTGGCGTAATGGCGATTACTCGTGTTTACAGTACCTGGGTTATCGGCGGCGCGGCAATTTTTGCCATTCTGCTCTCCTGTGTGGGCAAGCTGGCGGCGGCGATCCAAATCATTCCACTGCCGGTCATGGGTGGCGTATCGCTGCTGCTGTACGGCGTGATTGGTGCTTCCGGTATTCGCGTACTGATCGAGTCAAAAGTTGACTACAACAAAGCGCAAAACCTGATCCTGACCTCGGTTATTTTGATCATCGGCGTGAGTGGCGCGAAAGTTCACATTGGTGCCGCTGAGCTGAAAGGCATGGCGCTGGCGACCATTGTTGGCGTTTGTCTGAGCCTGATTTTCAAAGTTATCAGCCTGCTGCGTCCGGAAGAAGTCGTGCTTGACGCGGAAGATGCCGACAGTCCGCAACAGTAAATCTCTTACCGGGCGGCGATGCTGCCCGGTTCTATCACGACGTATTTCTGTGTTAAACTCAACGCGATTTTATGAAATCCTGGGTTGAGGTATCTCTGAACACACCGGCACAGCTCTCTTTGCCACTTTATCTTCCTGACGACGAAACTTTCGCAAGTTTCTGGCCGGGGGATAACTCCTCTTTACTGGCTGCACTGCAAAACGTGCTGCGTCAGGACCATAGCGGGTATATTTATCTCTGGTCGCGTGAAGGCGCTGGCCGTAGTCATTTGCTGCATGCAGCTTGTGCGGAACTGTCCGCGCGCGGCGATGCGGTAGGCTATGTGCCGCTCGACAAGCGTACCTGGTTCGTCCCCGAGGTGCTCGACGGTATGGAGCATTTATCGCTGGTATGCATCGATAACATCGAATGTGTGGCCGGGGATTCGCTGTGGGAAATGGCGATCTTTGATCTCTACAACCGCATCCTGGAGTCGGGGAAAACGCGTCTGCTGATCACCGGCGATCGCCCGCCAAGACAGCTGAATCTGGGGTTGCCGGATCTCGCCTCGCGCCTGGACTGGGGACAAATCTACAAGCTGCAGCCGCTTTCCGATGAAGATAAGCTGCAGGCGTTGCAATTACGCGCCAGACTTCGTGGGTTTGAACTGCCGGAAGATGTGGGACGCTTCCTGCTCAAGCGTCTGGATCGAGAAATGCGTACGCTGTTTATGACGTTGGATCAGCTTGATCACGCATCGATCACCGCCCAGCGTAAGCTGACCATTCCATTCGTAAAAGAGATACTGAAGCTGTAAGCGCCGCAGCCGAAAAAACTGCGGCAGGTTTCAGGTTAACCGATGATTTCCAGTACCTGCTCCGGCGGGCGTCCAATTCTCGCCTGGCCTTTGGCAACCACAATCGGGCGCTCCATCAATTTCGGGTTTTCCACCATTGCCTGAATCAGCGCATCTTCACTCAGATTTACGTCCGCCAGATTAAGTGACTTATAGAGATCTTCTTTCTGGCGCATCAGCTCGCGCGCGCTGGACATGCCCAGCATCTGCAGCAATTCACGCAGGGTTGTGGCGTCAGCCGGGGTTTCCAGATACAACACCACTTCCGGGTCCACACCGTTGGACTTCAGTAACTCCAGCGTTTCACGGCTCTTGGAGCAGCGTGGGTTATGGTAGATTTTAATCGCGTCTGACATGACTTCTCCTTGCATAACAATCCTGCCGGATGGCGACCAAAAGACCTTATCCGGCCTACATATCGCCATCCGGCAAGGGTTCGATAATTACATTTTCGTATACGGTTTAAAGCGCTCTTGCAGTTGGCGTAGCTGGTCGATACGGGCATCGTATCTGGCCTGCTGCTGGCTACCCAGCTTGACCTGTGAGCTTGCGCTGCTGAGCATCGAAATCGCCTGATCCAGACGTCCTGCGAGGGCATACCCTTCCGCGCGGGCTGCCAGCTCCTGGTCGCGGTTGTTCAGGTTGGCTTCCGTTTGCGCTAACAGATCCCAGCCGTTAGGGTCGTCCTTATGGTTAAACGTATAGCGATTCAGGATGGTCGCTGCCTCTTTGGCTTGCCCGGCCTGTAAATACGCATTTGCCAGGTTGAGCTGCAGTACCGGGTTGGTGCGCAGGTCGCGGGCGTTTTTCAACCGATTAATGGCATCGCTGGTTTTCTTCTGACCGAGATCGATATCCGTTGCCAGGTCGAGATACCAGGCATTGTTAGCATCTGCCGCCAGCAGCGGTTGCAGTGCTTTACGTGCCTCGTCATATTTACTGGCCTCCATTGCCTGCAATGCCCGGCCATACTGCGCCGCACGTTGCTCACGTATGTTGCCTTTCGACCAGTTACTCAGCAGGTCATCGGTCAGCTGGTTGCGACCAGAGTTGTACATGCCTAAGGTGCGTGCCTTGGCCAGATAAAAATCTTCTGAAGACTGGACGACAGCCGGACGCATTTGGTTGGCGCGGTTACGGGCATCCGACAGACGGCTTTCTGGCAGGGGGTGAGTCAGCAAAATTTCTGGTGGACGCGAAGAGTAACGGGCCTGATCGAGCAATTTTTCCAGAAACGTCGGCATGGCCTGGGGATCGAATCCCGAGCGTTGCAGTACCTGAATACCGATGCGGTCTGCTTCCTGTTCGTTTTGCTGCGTAAAGCTAATCATCCCCTGACGTGTACCCGCCAGCGTACCGGTCAGCGCCGCCATACCCGCCTGCGGGCTGGCCATCGCCAATAAAATTGACCCTAACGCACCCACCCACGTTAGCGGTGCGCTGCGTTTCTGGTCTTCCATTGCACGCGCCAGGTGACGCTGGGTAACGTGGGAAATTTCGTGCGCCATAACCGATGCCAGTTGGCTTTCGTTATCGGAATAGCGGAACAGTGCGGAGTGCAAAACAACGTTGCCGCCAAAGAAAGCAAAGGCGTTGATTTCATCGTTGTTAATCAAAAAGAAGGTGAAGGGCGTTTTTACCGAGTCGGCGTGCGAGACCAGACGCATCCCCAGCGCATTAATGTATTGCGTCAGCAACGGATCGTTAATTAATGGCGCACTGCCGCGCAGCTGGCGTACATAATAATCGCCCATCTGCATTTCCTGTCCTATGGAAAGCGTACTCCCTGCCGAGGTTCCCATATCAGGTAGGGTGTCCGCGGTTTCTGCAAATGCGGGCGCAACCTGACCGATGGTCAGTGCAGCAATGAGGGTAGCAACCAGGTTTTTTTTCAACTGCCTGAACATAACCTCTGTCCTGTATTCTTTTTTGAGATAGCCATTTGACCAATGCCGTGAAGTTTCGTTCACACTCCGCAAGCTTAGGGAGTGTAACTGCGAAACCTGACGATGAACACCCAGGAAAAATGACTTTTCACTTTGCGTAATCCGCTATAAAAAGCGAAGTCTTTTTTGTGACATTTCGATACAATTCGGGATCGCAATCCCGCTATTGGATTCATGGAAGGGTTTTATGCTCGAAATGTTGATGCAATGGTATCGCCGCCGCTTTAGCGACCCCGAAGCCATCGCCTTGCTGATTATTCTGGTTGCCGGTTTTGGCATCCTGTTCTTTTTTAGCGGTCTTTTGGCGCCGCTGCTGGTCGCCATTGTGCTGGCGTACCTGCTCGAATGGCCGACAGTACGGCTGGAACATATTGGTTGTTCACGGCGTTGGGCGACATCGATTGTGTTGGTGGTGTTTGTCGGTATTTTGCTGCTGATGGCGTTTGTGGTAATGCCCGTTGCATGGCAACAGGGGATCTACCTGATCCGCGATATGCCCGGCATGCTCAACAAATTGTCTGATTTTGCCGCCACCTTACCGCGGCGTTATCCGGCGCTGATGGATGCGGGCATTATTGATGCGATGGCGGAGAATATGCGCTCGCGAATGCTCACCATGGGCGATTCGGTGGTGAAATATTCGCTGGCTTCACTGGTCGGATTGCTGACGCTGGCGGTGTATCTGATTCTCGTCCCGTTGATGGTGTTCTTCCTGATCAAAGATAAAGGACAAATGCTGAACGCAGTGCGTCGGGTGCTGCCGCGTAATCGCGGACTGGCGGGGCAGGTGTGGAAAGAGATGAACCAGCAAATCACCAACTATATCCGCGGCAAGGTGCTGGAAATGGTGGTGGTCGGCGTGGCGACCTGGCTCGGCTTCCTGCTGTTTGGCCTCAACTATTCGCTGCTGCTTGCGGTGCTGGTAGGCTTCTCCGTGCTGATCCCGTATATCGGCGCTTTCGTGGTCACTATTCCGGTGGTCGGTGTGGCATTGTTCCAGTTCGGGCTTGGCACCGAGTTCTGGAGCTGTTTTGCCGTATACCTGATAATCCAGGCGCTGGACGGTAATTTGCTGGTGCCGGTGCTGTTCTCCGAGGCGGTAAATCTGCATCCGCTGGTGATTATTCTCTCAGTGGTGATATTCGGCGGCCTGTGGGGATTCTGGGGCGTATTCTTTGCGATTCCTCTGGCGACGTTAATCAAAGCGGTAATGCATGCCTGGCCGGATGGTCAGGTCGTTGATGAACCCTAATCTGTTTGCTCCGGCGATGCAATGTCGCCGGAGCCGAACTTGTCTGACCTCTATCCACACATTCTGAATAATCTCCTCTGGTGTCGTTTTTCTCTGCGTTTGTCTTTAACTTGACCCGCGTGATGTCTTTAAGTCACGCAAGGAATAAGGCCAACAGGAGAACAAAATGGGTCACAACACACACACGCAGCAGAAGGTGGGATGGGGCGGTTATCTCGCTTTTTTTATTACGATTATTCTTTTTTCCGGTATGTTTGCGAAAAGTACCGAATGGTGGCGAGTCTTTGATTTCACCGTTCTCAACGGTGCGTTTGGGCAGATTAATGCGGCGGGGGACTCAGCGGTCTCTTTTCGCGGCACGGGCGGTATGGGCGCAAAAGACGGCTTCTTATTCGCGCTTGAGCTGGCGCCTTCCGTCATTCTTTCACTCGGGATAATTTCCGTCACCGAAGGGCTGGGAGGGTTGCGTGCGGCACAGCAACTGATGACGCCAGTCCTGCGCCCGTTACTCGGTATTCCGGGTATTTGTTCGCTGGCGCTGATTGCGAATATGCAAAATACCGATGCTGCGGCAGGGATGACTAAAGAAATGGCGGAAGAGGGCATTATCACTGAACAGGAACGTGCCATTTTTGCCTGCTGGCAAACCAGCGGCAGTGCGTGTATTACCAACTATTTTTCTTCGGGTGCCGCGTTGTTTACGATGGTTACCGTTCCGGTGATTACGCCGCTGGCGGTGATCCTTGTCTTCAAATTTGTGGGTGCGAACCTGCTGCGTTTGTGGATTGCGCAGCTGGAAAATCGCCGTACGCAGCAGGAGGCGTGAGATGACAACGCAAGTACGTAAAAACGTCATGGATATGTTTATCGATGGCGCACGGCGCGGATTCACTATTGCAACAACCAGCCTGTTGCCTAACGTGGTAATGGCGTTTGTGATTATTCAGGCGCTGAAGGTGACGGGACTGCTCGAGATTGTCGGGCGGGTATGTGAGCCGGTAATGGCGCTGTGGGGACTGCCGGGGGAATCTGCTACCGTACTGCTGGCGGCGGTGATGAGTATGGGAGGCGGCGTCGGTGTTTGCGCCAGCCTGGTTGTCGCCGGTACGCTTTCGGGACATGATGCTACGGTGCTGTTACCGGCTATCTACCTGATGGGCAATCCGGTGCAAAATGTGGGACGCTGTCTGGGTACCGCGGGGGTCCATCCCCGTTATTACCCGCTTATTATTGCGGTATGCGTAATTAATGCGCTGCTCTCTATTTGGGTTATGCAGGTTATTGCCTGACAAGGAAGGTTATGAACTGTTCCATTCTTAATTTGACGTTGTTCCAGCAGGGACACGTGTACGCGCCGGAAGACTTAGGACGCCAGGATATACTGGTGTCTGACAGCAAAATTGTTGCCATCGCGCCGTCGATTTCCCCTGACGATTTTCCTGGCTGCGAGTGTATCAATCTTGACGGTGCGATTGTGTGCCCAGGATTTATCGATCAACACGTCCATCTGATTGGCGGCGGTGGAGAAGCGGGGCCGCACACCCGCACGCCGGAAGTACGCTTGTCGCGGCTGGTTGAAGCTGGCGTCACCTCGGTGGTGGGATTGCTGGGGACAGATGGTATTACCCGTCACCCTGAATCGCTGCTGGCGAAAACCCGCGCGCTGGAATTTGAAGGCATCAGCGCATGGATGCTGACCGGGGCGTATTCTCTGCCTTCCCCGACCATCACCGGCAGTATCGATCGCGATGTGGCGCTGATCGATAAAATTATTGGCGTGAAATGTGCTGTTTCGGACCATCGTTCTTCAGCCCCGGACACCTCGGCGCTGGC
>NZ_SZWS01000012.1:51719-54736 GCF_005281245.1 Citrobacter sp. wls826 | reverse complement strand
GGCGGCGCAGTCGCGCGTTGGCGGATTGTTAGGGCGCAAGCCGGGGATTAGCGTCTTCCATATGGGCGACAGCCCGCGCATGCTGGAGCCGTTGTACCAGATCCTCGACAGCTGCGATGTACCGATTACCAAGCTGCTGCCCACACACGTCAATCGTGCGGAACCGTTGTTTCAGTCGGCGCTGGAGTATGCCCGCAAAGGCGGTTATATCGACATTACCAGCAGCATTGATGAACCCGTCGACCCGGCCACGGCTATCGCCACGGCACTACGCCAGAACGTGCCGCTGTCGCGTATTACCTTGAGTTCAGACGGCAACGGTAGCCAGCCGGAATTTGATGACTACGGTAATCTTATCGGCATCGGTGTCGCAGGGTTTGAATCACTGGCTGAAACAGTGCGCCAGTTGGTGAAGGTTCATGCCATACCGCTGGAACTGGCGCTGTGTCCGCTGACGCGAACGGTCGCAGAATTTTTGGGACTGGAACATAAAGGGCGTCTGGCGGTGGGATGCGATGCCGACATTCTGGTGCTCAATGATGCGCTTGAAGTTCATCACCTGTGGGCGAAGGGCAAAGCTGTCGTCAGAGAGAAAAAAGCCTGTATAAAAGGGACATTTGAATAAACGACGTTGATGCCGGATGGCGGCGTAAACGCCTTATCCGGCTACGGAGTTATGCGGATGGTGGCCTGATAAGACGCGTGGCGTCACCATCAGGCGCTATCCGGCAAAATGTAAATCAGGCGTTCTCTTTCAGCCAGTTCATTACCACGTCGTGGTGGTTGCTGGTTTTGAAGTCATCAAACACATGCTCAATTTTCCCTTCAGCATCAATCAGGAAGCTGATGCGGTGGATGCCATCATAGGTTTTGCCCATAAATGACTTCTCACCCCAGACGCCGAACTTCTCGCAAACCTGGTGATCTTCGTCGGACAGGAGCGTGAAGTTAAGGACTTCTTTCTCCGCGAATCGGGAAAGCTTCTCTGGTTTATCGGTGCTGATTCCCAGCACTTCAACACCTGCTTTTTTTAACTCATCCATGTTATCGCGCAGGCCGCAGGCCTGTACGGTACAGCCGGGTGTCATGGCTTTCGGGTAAAAATAAACCAGAACACGCTGTCCCTGGAAGTCGGTTAAATTTACTTGTTCTCCGTCTTGATCCGGCAAGCTAAATTTCGGTGCGATATCACCGGCTTTCAGTGGGTTCATTACTTAACTCCATCCTGTTCATCATGCTGTGAGTAATTGACGACGTTAATACTGCCTTGCGCATTGAGTTCTGTACAGAGTGCTTTAAACGCATCTTCAATATTTGCCGAATCATGTGACGCAGGACTATGTGCGGTAATTTGAATAAACAGCTGTGCCGCCTTTTCGTTCTCAGCCGGTTGCGTGCGTGAAACCAGTTCCGCAATATTCATTTGGTGGCTGTCAAACAGGGCGGTAAAGCGTTCAATCAAATGCGGAGAATCAGGAACATCGACCTGCACCCATACCGTAGCGGGCATCGCCGGACGGGGGCGTGCGGTCGTGCGCTTCATCACAATCAGTAAATCCAGCTCTGCACCTTTCAACGGCAAGGTTGATTCAATTAGGGTTATGGCATTCCAGGTGCCCGACAGCAACATGATAAACGTGAACTCGTCACCCAGCATGGCCAGTCGGCTGTCTTCGATATTACAGCCGCAACTGCTGACATGACGTGTGATGGTGTTCACAATTCCCGGGCGGTCAGCACCCAGCGCAGTAATGACCAGATAGTGTTGCGATGACGATGTCAAACCTGTTCTTCCTTTGAGCGGTGAGGTAATCATAAGGAAAGCATAAAAAAAACATGCATACAACAATCAGAACGGCTCTGGTCGCTTGCTTTTATTGTCGTACCAAACGTACCATTGAGACACTTGTTTGCACAGAGGATGGCCCATGTTCACGGGAAGTATTGTCGCGCTTGTTACGCCGATGGATGAGAAAGGTAAAGTCTGCCGGTCGAGCCTGAAAAAACTGATTGATTATCATGTCGCCAGCGGCACCTCGGCGATCGTTTCGGTTGGCACCACCGGTGAGTCTGCCACCCTGAGTCATGATGAGCATGGCGATGTGGTGATGATGACCCTGGAGCTGGCCGACGGGCGTATTCCGGTGATTGCCGGAACCGGCGCTAATGCGACCGCGGAAGCCATTAGTCTGACGCAGCGTTTCAACGACAGTGGTGTTGTCGGCTGCCTGACGGTGACGCCTTACTACAACCGCCCAACCCAGGAAGGTTTGTTCCAGCATTTCAAAGCCATCGCTGAACATACTGACCTGCCGCAAATTCTGTATAATGTACCGTCCCGTACCGGCTGCGATATGTTGCCGGAAACCGTTGGTCGCCTGGCGAAAGTAAAAAATATTATCGCTATTAAAGAGGCCACGGGGAACTTAAGTCGCGTTCACCAGATCAAAGAGCTGGTTTCAGACGACTTTATTCTGCTCAGCGGTGATGACGCGACCGGACTGGATTTTATGCAGCTCGGTGGTCATGGCGTGATTTCCGTGACGTCTAACGTTGCGGCACGCGATATGGCCGAAATGTGCAAACTGGCGGCAGCCGGGAACTTTGCCGAGGCGCGGGTGATTAACCAGCGTCTGATGCCGTTACACAACAAACTATTTGTCGAACCCAATCCTATCCCAGTGAAATGGGCGTGTAAGGAGTTGGGACTTGTGGCGACCGATACGCTACGTCTGCCGATGACGCCAATCACGGATAATGCTCGTGAAATCGTCAAAGCGGCGCTTAAGCATGCCGGTTTGCTGTAAAGTTTAGGGAGATTTGATGGCTTACTCAGTACAAAAGTCGCGCCTGGCCAAGGTTGCGGGTGTTTCGCTTGTTATGTTGCTCGCGGCCTGTAGTTCTGACTCGCGTTATAAGCGCCAGGTGAGCGGTGATGAATCCTATCTGGAGGCCGCACCGCTTGCTGAGCTTCACGCTCCAGCTGGGATGATTCTGCCGGTTATGTCGGGTGACTA
>NZ_SZWS01000012.1:50023-51669 GCF_005281245.1 Citrobacter sp. wls826 | reverse complement strand
TCACCAACGGCAGCGGTGCCGTTGGTAAAGCGCTGGACATTCGCCCGCCGGCTCAGCCGTTAGCACTAGTCACCGGTGCTCGCACTCAGATCGCGGGTGATACGTCGACATTGCTGGTGGAAAATGGTCGTGGCAACACGCTGTGGCCACAGGTCGTTAGCGTCATTCAGTCTAAAAACTACACGATCACCAAACGTGATGATGCCAGCCAGACGTTGACCACCGACTGGGTTAACTGGAACCGTCTGGATGAAGACGAGCAGTACCGTGGACGTTATCAAATCTCGGTTAAACCGCAGGGCTATCAGCAAGCGGTAACGGTGAAACTGATTAACCTCGAGCAGGCGGGTAAACCCGTAGCTGATCCAGCATCAATGCAGCGTTACAGCGCTGAGATGATGAACGTTATCTCCGCTGGTCTGGATAAGAACGCCACTGATGCCGCGAATGCCGCGCAGAACCGCTCTGCCGCCACCATGGATGTTCAGAGTGCTGCCGATGACACCGGTTTACCGATGCTGGTGGTACGTGGACCGTTCAACGTGGTATGGCAGCGTCTGCCGGCAGCGCTTGAGAAAGTGGGGATGAAAGTGACCGACAGCACCCGTTCTCAGGGCAGCATCGCCGTGACCTACAAACCACTGTCTGATAGTAACTGGCAGGAGCTGGGCGCAAGCGATCCGGGTCTGGTATCCGGCGACTATAAACTGCAGGTCGGTGATTTAGACAACCGCAGTAGCTTGCAGTTTATCGATCCGAAGGGGCATACCCTGACGCAAAGCCAGAACGACGCGCTGGTCGCCGTCTTCCAGGCAGCGTTCAGTAAGTAAAAATAAAGGGCTGGATAACTCCAGCCCTTTTTTTCTGATATGATACGCAAACGTGTGCGTCGGCAGAAAAACGCAATATTTATCGTTAATTCACACCCAGGAGTAATAAAGATGCAAAAGCAAGCTGAGTTGTATCGTGGTAAAGCGAAGACCGTATACAGCACGGAAAACCCGGACCTGTTGGTGCTCGAATTCCGCAATGATACGTCAGCAGGGGATGGCGCGCGCATTGAACAGTTTGATCGTAAAGGCATGGTGAACAACAAGTTTAACCATTTCATTATGACTAAACTGCAAGAAGCGGGCATTCCTACCCAGATGGAGCGACTGCTTTCCGATACTGAATGTCTGGTGAAAAAACTGGAGATGGTACCGGTTGAATGTGTGGTTCGTAACCGCGCAGCAGGTTCCCTGGTTAAGCGTTTAGGCGTTGAGGAAGGTATTGAACTGAATCCGCCGCTGTTTGATCTGTTCCTGAAAAACGATGCTATGCACGATCCAATGATTAACGATTCCTATTGTGAAACTTTTGGTTGGGTGAGCAAAGAGAATCTGGCGCGTATGAAAGAGCTGACCTACAAAGCCAACGACGTGCTGAAAAAGATGTTTGATGATGCCGGTCTGATTCTGGTCGACTTCAAACTTGAGTTTGGTTTGTATAAAGGTGAAGTGGTCCTGGGCGATGAGTTCTCACCGGACGGTAGCCGTCTGTGGGACAAAGAAACGCTGGATAAAATGGACAAAGATCGCTTCCGCCAGAGCCTGGGCGGCCTGATCGAAGCCTATGAAGCCGTCGCGCATCGTCTGGGTGTGAAG
>NZ_SZWS01000012.1:46191-49963 GCF_005281245.1 Citrobacter sp. wls826 | reverse complement strand
CCCCTGAGCCGGCGATCGCTCTCCGGCTCATCAATCCCGCCGATTTTGATTACTGTTTCTTATGGTAATCCTGTTCCGAACCGCCTACGATCATCATCATAATGAATAAAAAGTTGAGGTGATTATGCGCTGGCAAGGGCGTCGTGAAAGTGACAATGTGGAAGACAGACGAAATAGCTCCGGTGGCGGCCCTTCTATAGGCGGCCCTGGTTTTCGTTTGCCCAGTGGTAAAGGCGGCATCATCCTGCTGATTGTGGTGCTGGTGGCGGGATATTATGGCGTGGATCTCACCGGATTAATGACCGGCCAGCCAGTTTCCCAACAGCAATCATCACACTCCATCAGCCCAAATGATGATGAAGCAGCAAAATTTACCTCGGTGATTCTGGCCACCACGGAAGATACCTGGGGGCAGCAGTTTGAAAAAATGGGCCGGACCTACCAACAGCCGAAGCTGGTAATGTATCGCGGAGCGACGCGTACTGGCTGTGGCGCGGGTCAGTCCGTGATGGGGCCGTTTTACTGCCCGGCGGATGGCACGGTGTATATCGACCTCTCATTTTATGATGACATGAAAAACAAGCTGGGCGCCGATGGTGATTTTGCTCAGGGCTATGTTATCGCCCATGAAGTGGGCCACCACGTGCAGAAACTGCTGGGTATTGAACCGAAAGTTCGCCAGATGCAGCAGAATGCCTCACAGGCTGAGGTGAACCGTCTTTCCGTACGTATGGAACTGCAGGCGGACTGCTTTGCCGGCGTCTGGGGCAACAGTATGCAGCAGCAGGGCGTGCTGGAGTCCGGCGACCTGGCTGAAGCGCTGAACGCCGCTCAGGCTATTGGCGACGATCGCCTGCAGCAGCAGGGACAAGGACGCGTTGTGCCGGACAGCTTTACCCACGGCACTTCTGAGCAGCGGCTTAGCTGGTTCAAACGCGGTTTTGACAGCGGCGATCCGGGACAATGTAATACTTTTGGTAAAGGCATTTAAGCTACTGAGGCAGGGATGTCTGATAACACGGCGCTGAGCGCGTTAACCGAACAGATGGCCCACGAAGGGATCCGTCGTCTGCTGATTATCAGTGGTGAGGGGAACTGGTGTCAGGAGCGGGCTTTAGCGCTACGCGACACGTTACCCGGCGACTGGTTATGGGTGGGCGCACAAGCCCCTGCTGAGCCGAACTGTACGCCACAGGCGCTGCAAACGTTATTAGGCCGCGAGTTTCGTCATGCGGTTTTTGACGCCGGGCAGGGATTTGACGCTGCGGCGTTTGCCGCCTTAAGCGGAACGCTGATCGCCGGGAGCTGGCTGGTTTTGCTGACTCCCCCCTGGCATACCTGGCACACGCATCCGGACGTGGATTCACTGCGCTGGAGCGACTGTGCTGAACCTATCCCAACGCCGCACTTTGTTGAACATGTCAAACGGGTGATTTCCCGTGACGGACAGGCTCTGCACTGGCAGCAGCATCACGCAGTTTCCAGCCCGCGTTTTCCTGTTCGTGCAGTCTGGCACGCGGCAACCGGTGATCCTCAGCCTGAACAGGCGATGATTTTAACCCAGTTGCTGGATATGCCTCCCGGCGTGGCTGCGGTCACAGCTGCACGTGGCCGGGGCAAATCGGCTCTGGCAGGGCAACTGATAGCACGTATCAACGGGACCGCGATTGTCACCGCGCCTGCTAAAGCGGCAACGGATGTGCTGGCGCAATTTGCCGCAGAGCGATACCGCTTTATGGCCCCGGATGCGCTGTTAAGCAGCTCTGCAACCGCAGACTGGCTGATTGTGGATGAAGCCGCCGCGATCCCCGCGCCGCTGCTACACCAACTGGTTGCGCGTTTCCCTCGTACGCTGTTAACCACCACCGTACAGGGCTACGAGGGAACCGGCAGAGGCTTTTTGCTGAAATTCTGCGCCCGCTTTCCCCATCTTCGACGCTATGAGTTGCAACAACCCGTACGCTGGGCGCAGGGATGTCCGCTGGAGAAAATCGTCAGCGATGCGCTGGTGTTTGACGACGAAACCTTTGCGCATGCCCCCTTGGGGGAGCTTAGCTTCTCGGAATTTGAGCAACTCTCATGGCAGACAAACCCGGCGCTGCCGTTAGCGGTATATCAGCTACTTTCCGGTGCGCATTATCGCACCTCGCCACTGGATCTGCGGCGAATGATGGACGCGCCGGGTCAGCATTTTCTTCAGGCTTCGGCTGCTGACTCGGTGGCGGGAGCCGTCTGGCTGGTCGACGAGGGGGGATTATCCGCAGAATTAAGCCAGGCCGTCTGGGCCGGATATCGCCGACCAAGAGGAAATCTGGTTGCGCAGTCACTGGCGGCGCACGGCGGAGACCCATTGGCGGCCACGCTCGTCGGGCGGCGGGTCAGTCGAATTGCGGTTCATCCCGCGCGTCAAAGGGAAGGTATTGGGCAACAGCTGATTCTGCAGGCCCGGCACTATTGCACGCAGTGCGACTATCTGTCCGTCAGCTTTGGTTATACGGCTGAATTATGGCGTTTCTGGCAGCGCTGCGGTTTTGTCCTGGTACGGATGGGTAATCATCGGGAAGCCAGCAGCGGCTGTTATACCGCTATGGCGGTGCTGCCCATCAGCGAAGCGGGAAAACGCCTTGCCTGGCGGGCGCACCAGCGCCTGCGACGGGATGCGGAGATTCTTGCTCAGTGGAACGCAGAGCGCATTCCGCTGGTACCACTGAAAGAGACTACGCTTAATGAGGATGACTGGGGTGAGCTGGCTGGGTTTGCTTTCGCGCATCGACCATTACTGACATCATTAGGTTGTCTGAGTCGTTTGCTTGAGCACAGCGAGTTGCCTCTTCCGGCATTACGCGGGCGTATACAGGCTCAACGCAGCGATGCTGAATTGTGCCAACAGCTGAAAATATCGGGTCGCAAAGCGCTGTTGGCAGTTCAGCGCGCCGAGGCGGCGCAGGCCTTAAAACAGCTGGATGCTGAGCGTGAACAACGGCTACATAATCGCATTATGCAATGGCAATTTTTTCACTAACTTCTTCAATTTCCTGGCATGGTCATTGCGGTTAAGCGGCGTAGAATGATTCTCATCAGTTAAGGAGATCGCCATGAAACATGACCATTTTGTTGTTCAAAGTCCCGATAAACCCGCTCAACAGCTCTTGTTGCTGTTTCATGGCGTCGGCGATAACCCGGTTGCCATGGGCGAAATTGGCACCTGGTTTGCGCCGCTGTTTCCGGATGCGCTAATCGTCAGCATTGGCGGGGCAGAGCCTTATGGTACGACTTCCGGGCGTCAGTGGTTTTCGGTACAGGGGATAACGGAAGAGAACCGCCAGGCGCGTATTGACGCGATTATGCCGGTCTTTATCGAAACCGTTCGCTACTGGCAGAAGCAAAGCGGCGTTTCGCCTCAGGCGACCGCGCTGATTGGTTTTTCTCAGGGCTCGATTATGTCGCTTGAGAGTATTAAAGCCGAGCCTGGGCTGGCGTCGCGGGTCATCGCCTTTAATGGTCGCTATGCCACGTTGCCGGAGGTTGCAACCACCGCGACGACGGTGCATTTGATTCACGGCGGTGAAGACCGGGTGATTGAGTTATCTCATGCCGTTGCCGCGCAGGAGGCGTTAATTCGCGCCGGTGGGGATGTGACGCTGGATATCGTCGAAAATCTGGGGCACGCTATTGATGAACGCAGTATGCAGTTTGCGCTCGACCACTTGCGTTTTACCGTACCGAAGCACTACTTTGATGAAGCGCTGAGCGGCGGTAAGCCTCACGATGA
>NZ_SZWS01000012.1:30186-46132 GCF_005281245.1 Citrobacter sp. wls826 | reverse complement strand
GAATGGCGATGTGAAACCGCCATTCGGCCTACGTTGGCTTATTTCTTCGGTTGATCCTTGTTTGGCCAATCGTCGTCGTCATCCCATTTATCGTTAAAATCACGATGCGGGGGAAGCTCCGGCTTATTGGCAAGAAATTTCTTGTGGTCGACGCGCTTGAGATCTTTAATCACGTTCAGCAATACGCCTACCAGAAACACCAACACCAGAATCCACCAGTATTTTGCCAGCCAGTCCATGCTCATTTCCTCTTACAGGAACACTCATCAGGCGACGAGTTGCTCCATGATACGTTGATACATACGGGCAAGCAGCTGCAGGTCGGCGGCATTAACACATTCATTAATTTTATGAATGGTGGCGTTGACCGGCCCCAGTTCTACTACCTGTGCCCCCATGCGGGCAATAAAACGCCCGTCGGACGTCCCGCCTGTAGTCAGTAACTGCGGTTTAATCTCATTATAGTGCTCAATGGCGTTCACCACCGCATCCACCAGTTTACCGCGTGCGGTCAGGAACGGCTGACCGGAAAGCCACCAGTCGACGGTATAACGCAACTGATGTTTCTCCAGCAGCTCCAGCACCCGGGACTTAATCATTTCATCGTTTAATTCGGTGCTGAAACGGAAGTTGAACTGGATAAACAGTTCGCCGGGAATAACATTGTTGCTGCCGGTTCCTGCCTGAATATTGGCAATCTGCATGCTGGTCGCCGGGAAGAATTCGTTGCCCTGATCCCACTCTATCGCCACCAGTTCATTAAGCATTGGCGCCGCGCGGTGTACCGGATTATCGGCCAGATGCGGGTAGGCTACGTGGCCCTGCACGCCGTGAATGGTCAGATTGCAGGTCAGTGAACCACGACGCCCATTTTTCACCACGTCGCCAACGATTTCCGTGCTGGACGGCTCGCCAACCAGACAATAATCCAGTCGTTCATTGCGCGCCATAAGTGCTTCAACCACTTTTACGGTGCCGTTTTGGGCGCTGGCCTCTTCGTCAGAGGTTATCAAAAACGCCAGACGACCCTGATGGTTCGGATGCTGGGCGACAAAACGTTCTGCGGCCACGACCATTGCCGCCAGTGAGCCTTTCATATCGGCTGCGCCACGCCCGAACAACATGCCATCGCGAATGGTCGGTTCGAACGGTGGATTAATCCAACGATCGACATCGCCGACAGGCACTACGTCAGTGTGACCGGCAAATGCCAGAGTCTCACCTTTGCCGCGCCATGCCCAAAAATTCTGTGTGTCACCAAAATCCATACGCTCAACGGTAAAACCTACCGCGCGCAGGCGTTCAATCATTAACGCCTGGCACCCGGCATCATCCGGGCTCAGGGAAGGACGGCGAATAAGCTGCTGTGTCAGCTCAATAACCGGGCACGACATAGACTATACCTCATTAAAAAACTGCGTATAACTGGATTCACTAAAGCCAAGCAGCATAGGCTTACCCGGCGCGCAGAGCAATGGGCGTTTGATAATTGCAGGCATTTCAATCATCAATGCAGCAGCAGAGGACGCATCGGTGATTTGGTTACGTGTGGCTTCATCCAGTTTGCGCCAGGTGGTTCCACGTGTATTGAGCAGCGCCTCCCAACCTAATTCGCTGATAAAGGCGTGTAATAACGCGTTGTCCAGGCCGTCGACGCGATAATCATGGAAGCGGTAGTCGACCCCATTGTCTTCCAGCCAGCGTCTGGCTTTTTTAATCGTATCGCAATTCTTAATGCCGTAGAGGGTGATCATTTGAATCCTTATTGACGTAATTTGAATATTTATTCTCGTGTTCTATAAACATGAATAATACATATTGTCATCGAACCGTTATAGAAAAATATAACATTGTTGTTGAATGGTGAATAATGATTCCTGAAAGTTCCAAAATTCACGGGAAACTGAAAATCAGAATTTGCCTGTTTGCATCAGCCTGTTTTTCCATCAGAATTGCCAAAGTCGTAGATGATGTATGAATATTTCAAAATATTGCAGTAAGTCACATAAAATTTATGGGGTTAGCGCATAGTGATTACATATACCCCCGAACACTGGAGGATGTAATCGCAACCATTGGTTAAATGATCTTCTTTTTATGATGATGATTTCGTAGAATGCCCATAATAATAAGAGAGGTTGTTATGATTGAACGTGAACTGGGGAACTGGAAAGACTTTATCGAAGTGATGCTTCGTAAATAATTTTCTGGAAGAAATTCATATCCTGCAAAGGATAATAAAAGGCGACTCAACGTAAGTCGCCTTTTTTGTGTCCGATTATTCTGGGCGTGGCTTCAATGGGAAACGTCTGCGTACCAGCACAAAGAACAGAGGAACGAAGTAAATCGCCAGGACTGTGGCTGAAATCATCCCGCCCATTACGCCAGTCCCTACCGCATGCTGACCGCCGGAACCTGCGCCACTGCTGATGGTCATCGGCAACACCCCAAAGATAAACGCCAGTGACGTCATCAGAATTGGGCGTAAGCGTTGGCGACAGGCATGCAGCGTGGCGTCGAGCAAGTCGTGACCTTTCTCGTTCATCTCATTGGCGAATTCAACAATCAATATTGCGTTCTTCGCCGAAAGCCCGATCACGGTGAGTAACCCGACCTGAAAGTACACGTCGTTTTCCAGGCCGCGCATCCAGGTAGCGAGCAGCGCGCCAATGACCCCCAGCGGTACAACCAGCATGACGGAGAAGGGAACCGACCAGCTTTCGTACAACGCCGCCAGACACAGGAACACCACCAGCAAAGAAATGGCGTACAGAGCTGGCGCCTGAGAGCCCGACAGCCGTTCCTGGTAAGACATCGCGGTCCATTCGAGGCCGAATCCGGTCGGCAACTGGTGGACCAGCGATTCCATAATGTCCATCGCCGTACCGGTACTGACGCCTGGGGCGGCTTCGCCAACAATCTCGACGGCGGAGTAGCCGTTATAGCGTTCCAGACGCGGTGAACCCGTTTCCCAGCGCGACGTGGCAAAGGCCGAGAAAGGCACCATGCCGCCGCTATTATTGCGGACGTACCACAGATTGATGTCGTCCGGGAGCATGCGATATTTTGCTGCCGCCTGTACGTAAACCTTCTTCACACGACCCCGGTCCATAAAGTCATTGACGTAGCTGGAGCCCCAGGCCGTTTGCAAGGTGTCGTTGATGTCATCAATGGAAACGCCCAGCGCCTGGGCTTTGCGCTGATCTATATCAATTTGCAACTGCGGGCTGTCGTCCAGACCATTATGACGAACACGTGTCAGAGACGCGTCTTTCCCGGCCAGCTCAATCAGCTTGTCGCGCGCGGCCATTAACGCATCATGGCCCGCACCGGCGTGATCTTGCAGCTCCATATCGAAACCGGCAGAGCTCCCGAGACCGCTAATCGCCGGAGGGCTGCTGGCGAAGACGCGGGCTTCCTTAATCTTATTAAAGGCTTTGGTCGCGCGCTCGATGATGGCGAAAGAGGTTCCGGTGGTGGTGTCGCGATCATCCCAGTCTTTTAAGCGGACAAACATCCGCGCCACGTTTTGACCGTTCCCGCCAGGGCCGGAACCGACCGTGGAAAAGACCGACGTAATGTTGTCTTTCTCATGGGTGAAGTAATACTTCTCCACTTCCTCAACTACTTTCAATGTTTGCTGCTGGGTCGAGCCGCTGGGCAACTGTATCGAGGTGGTAAACATGCCGCGGTCTTCGAGCGGCAGGAAGGAGGTTGGCAGGCGCAGGAACAGGAAAACCATACCGCCGAGCAGCAGGCCGTAAATCAGTATCCAGCGCAGGCTGCGGTGCAGGATCCTGGCGACGCCTTTTTCGTAGCGTTCGGCGTTGCGGTTAAACATCCGGTTAAACCAGCCAAAGAAACCGGTTTGCCCGTGATGCTCGCCTTTATGTAGCGGTTTGAGCAGAGTGGCGCACAGGGCAGGGGTGAGGATCATCGCCACCAGAACTGAAAGAACCATTGCGGAGACGATGGTAATCGAGAACTGGCGGTAAATAGCCCCGGTAGTACCGCCGAAGAAGGCCATCGGGATAAACACCGCCGACAGCACCATGGCGATACCGACCAGCGCTCCCTGGATTTGCCCCATCGATTTCCGCGTCGCTTCCCGCGGCGAGAGGCCTTCCTCACTCATAATTCGCTCGACGTTTTCCACCACCACAATGGCATCATCGACCAGCAGGCCGATCGCCAGCACCATCGCAAACATCGTCAGGGTGTTAACGCTGTAGCCAAAGGCGTAGAGCACGGAAAAAGTACCCATCAGGACGACGGGAACGGCGATTGTAGGGATCAGCGTGGCGCGGAAGTTTTGCAGGAACAGGTACATCACAAGGAATACCAGCGCGATCGCTTCCAGCAGCGTTTTCACCACGTCGATGATTGAGGCTTTGACAAAGGAGGTAGTTTCATACGCCACCTTGTATTCCAGCCCGTGCGGAAAATACTGTGAGAGCTCGTTCAGGCGGTCGATAACCAGCTCCGCCGTTGCCATTTCATTGGCACCGGAGGCCAGTTTTACCCCCAGACCGGAAGCCGGGTGGCCGTTGAAGCGGCTGAGATAGTCATACTTTTCCGCACCCATTTCGACCGTCGCCACATCGCCCAGTTTAACTTCTGAGCCGTCCTGATTGACGCGTAGCGTAATCGCGCGAAATTCATCCGGAGTCTGCAGCAGCGACTGGGCGTTGATCGTCGCATTCAGCGCTTGTTTGTCCACCGAAGGCGTGCCGCCAAGTTGCCCGACGGCAATCTGCGCATTCTGTGATTCGATAGCATCGGTCACATCTTTGGCGGTCATCTGGAAGCTGTTAAGTTTGACCGGGTCGAGCCAGATACGCATGGAATATTGTGAACCGTAGGCGTCAATATCGCCCACGCCGTTTATACGACTGAGCGGATCCTGGATATTACTGGCGACGTAGTCGGCGATGTCCTGCTTATCCATTGAGCCATCGGTGGAGACGAAGGCGATGGTCAGAATATTGGTGTCACCGGTCTTGCGCACCGTGACCCCTTGATTCTGTACCGCCTGCGGCAGCTTACGCATTGCCGATTGCAGCTGGTTTTGCACCTGCTGGACGGCCTCATCAGGATCGGTTCCCGCGAGGAAGCTCAGCGTAACCGACGCCTGGCCTGTCCCGCTGCTCTGCGACGACATGTACATCAGATTATCGAGACCAGTCATGTTCTGCTCGATAACCTGGGTGACGGTATTTTCCAGGGTTTGTGCGGACGCGCCAGGGTAGTTCGCGGTTACCCGCACGTTTGGCGGTGCCAGATCGGGATATTGCTCAACGGGCAGCGAAAAAATAGCCAGGGCTCCTGTCAGGCACAACAGGATTGCTAACACCCAGGCAAAAATGGGGCGATCGATGAAAAAATTCGCCATTAAAAGGGGACCTCGTGTTTCTGCGTATCGTTATGGGTGTGAATTGCTTCACTTTAGCGGCAAGGTACGGGGCAAACGTGGAGAAAAAAAGAAGATAATGTAAATTATCATGCCCGTTTACAGCTTACCTTTCGTGCCAACGCCGTCAGGCCTGGATCGAGAACCGACGGCGCTTTGCGGTTCTTTACGTTAGCTCACCGTCGGATTCTGCCGAACGAAAACTGATACTCACCAGCGTTCCCCCTCCGGAGGGTTGAGAGAAAGTCAGCGTGCCGCTCAGCCTTTCCGCCCGCTCGCGCATAATATTTAATCCATAGTGCCCCGAAGGCTCATGCGGCTCGCCAATGCCGATACCGTTATCGCGAATATAAACCGTGTGATTACCATCCGGCGCGGTGACGCAACTGACGGCAATTTCGGTTGCGCTGGCATGTTTAATCGCGTTCAGCACTGCTTCACGGACGATCTGCAGCAGATGCACCTGCATTTGCGCGTCCAGCGCCAGGGTAGGTAACCGGCAATCAAGCGTCAGTTTAGCCGAGGTCTGATTTTGCAGCGTTTCCAGCATTTCATGCAGGGCGGAGGGGAGATCGGCCTGCTGTAAAGTCAGGCGGAAGGTTGTGAGCAGTTCGCGTAGCTGGCGGTAGGCGTCGTTCAGCGCCTGAGAGAAATCCGCCATAATGCTTTGCGCTGGGGCGTTATCTTCGGGAATCGAACGCTTCAGCAGCGTGAGCTGAATGCGTAAATAAGAGAGCACTTGCGCCAGCGAGTCGTGCAGCTCGCGCGCAATCGTCGCCCGCTCCTCCATTAACAACAGCTGCTGAAAATGTTTTTGCGCCTGGTTGAAGTACAACCCGCGACCCAGCATCGAGGAGACGCTGTTAAGCAGCGGGGTAGAAGCATTGACGTTCGGGCTTTGCCAGTGCAGTTCACCGTAGACGGTTTCCTGCATGGTGACCGGCAGGATCTGCATCGGTAGCTCGGGGCTTTTTGCGCCTTCGCTAATTCGCCAGTTATCTCCGACGGTGAGTTCCAGGAAATAGGCGGCGTCATGCTCGCGGACGATCTGTAAAATATGGCGGAAGCAGTACACATCAATCTGACTGGTATTTAACGCCTGAGAGCACTGATACAACACTTCCAGACGACGATTAGCTTCGTGGAGATCGTGGGTCTTCTCAGCGACAGACGCTTCCAGCGAGCGGTACAGCTTGTGTAATTCACTCGACATCTGGCTGAAGGTCTTGCCCAACAACCCGAGTTCGTTGGGCAAATCAGTATCCAGCGACGGGATGTCAAACTGACCGTGTTCAATGTGCTGGCTTGCCACCACCAGCTTATTCAGCGGACGCACCACCTGCTGGCGAATACGCCGCAAGGTAAAGAAAACGAGGGTGAATATGCCGATCCCGCCCGCCAGTGAAATACCAAAAACCAGCATCACTTTGCGTTCGGCATAATGTTGCAGCGCCAGCACGAAGAGATCGATTTGATCGACATAGTTATTGATATTGCTCTGGTACCAATTTAAATCGCCATCGATCAGACGGGCGTTCATTTCCAGCCAGTTTGCATGTAGACGTCCATAGCGACTTTTTACCGCTTGAGGCACGTACCACGCGTTCAGGTTCTGTAGTGCTGGCGAATTTAGCGCCTGCTGGAAAAGCTGGCGGTGAGCGTTAAGCTGCGGACTTTGGCTTTGCAGATCGTAACCCAGACGGTAACTTTGCATGCGCAATGAGCCAGCCACGTTGATGGCTTCGGCATCTCGTAAGCTGCTGGTCAGCGTGAGCAGAGCAATACCCGTTGAGAGAATCGACAACAGCACTATGTAGAAAAAAGCTTTAGCCAGACTGGCCGAGACCGGACGCTTTACCGTCACTTGTGCATCCTCACACAATACACGTCGCGCCTTAAAACAGCCCGAACGATGCGGTGTATTTGATAAATGTTAATAAAACGCCATGAAACTGGATGGTAACTGAAACACAATTTCATATGCGATGAAATAAATTGATCTGCCACAGGTTCTGGATAAATAGTTGCGCTTCTTGGGCAAATGAACATTGCCGCTTCCTTCCGTGTCGGTTAATAACAACACTCATATAAAGAATAAGGTTTTTGCAACCAAAAAAGAAGGAAGCCATGAATCGTTTTATTATGGTTAATAGCCAGCAGTGCCTGGGATGCCATGCCTGTGAGGTCGCCTGCGTCATGGCTCACAATGGCGAGCAGCATGTCCTGAGTCAACGGCATTTCCAGCCCCGAATTACCGTCATCAAGCATCAGCAGCAGCGCAGTGCGGTAACCTGCCATCACTGTGAAGATGCGCCCTGCGCCAGAAGCTGCCCGAACGGGGCAATCAGCCATGATAACGACAGCGTTCAGGTGAACCCGAAAAAGTGTATTGGCTGTAAATCGTGCGTCGTTGCTTGTCCTTTCGGCACGATGCAGATCGTACTCACTCCTGTCGCTAAAGGGAAGGTGAAAGCCACTGCGCACAAATGCGATTTGTGTCAGGGACGCGAACAGGGACCTGCCTGCGTAGAGAACTGTCCGGCACAAGCGTTACAACTGGTGACGGAAAATTCGCTTACTGGTCTGTCAAAAGCGCGCAGGCTACGCACCGCCAGTCTGGAAAGCCAGCCCTGGCATGCCAACGCCACCGATTTCGTTTCGCATACAATTACCAAACGTGAGCAAATGCAGGCGACGCCTGCGCGTGGTGAGCCGGATAAGCTGGCAATTGAGGCCCGTAAAACCAGCTTTGAGGAGATCTATCTGCCGTTTCGTACGGCGCAGGCGGAACGGGAAGCGTCCCGCTGCCTGAAATGCGGCGACCACAGTATTTGCGAATGGACCTGCCCATTGCATAACCATATTCCGCAGTGGATTGAACTGATCAAAGCCGGGAATATCGACGCGGCGGTTGAGCTTTCTCACCAGACCAACTGCCTGCCGGAAGTGACCGGGCGCGTATGTCCGCAGGACCGACTTTGCGAAGGGGCATGTACGGTGCGTAGCGAGCATGGGGCGGTCACTATCGGAAATATTGAGCGTTACATCTCTGATCGGGCCCTGAGCAAAGGATGGCGACCGGACTTAAGCCACGTGCAGAAAGTGGATAAGCGCGTTGCTATCATCGGCGCGGGTCCGGCGGGTCTGGCCTGCGCGGATGTGCTGGCGCGCAGCGGAGTCAGCGCCACCGTATACGATCGCCACCCTGAAATCGGCGGTTTGCTGACGTTCGGCATTCCGGCCTTCAAGCTGGACAAATCGCTGCTGGCCCGCCGCCGTGAAATCTTCAGCGCCATGGGTATTCATTTCGAACTTAACTGTGAAGTGGGTAAGGATGTGGCGCTGTCGGCGCTGCTGGAGGATTACGATGCCGTGTTCGTGGGCGTAGGAACCTATCGTTCCATGAAGGCGGATCTGCCGAATGAAGACGCGCCTGGCGTTTATGACGCGTTACCGTTCCTGATTGCCAACACCAAACAGGTGATGGGGCTGGATGAACTGCCTGAAGAGCCGTTCATCGATACCGCCGGACTGAACGTGGTTGTACTGGGCGGAGGCGATACGGCAATGGACTGCGTGCGTACCGCGCTGCGTCATGGCGCACGCCAGGTGACCTGCGCTTATCGTCGTGATGAAGCCAACATGCCCGGTTCGAAAAAAGAGGTGAAGAACGCCCGGGAAGAGGGGGCGAACTTCGAGTTTAACGTCCAGCCGGTTGAGCTGGTGTTGCATGATGATGGGCGAGTCAGCGGCGTGCGTTTTTTACGTACCCAGCTTGGCGAGCCGGACGCGCAAGGGCGTCGTCGCCCGGTTCCCCTCGCCGGGAGTGAGTTTGTCATGCCCGCAGATGCGGTGATCATGGCGTTTGGTTTTCACCCACATGGCATGCCGTGGCTGGAGACGCATGGGGTTAAGGTCGATAACTGGGGGCGCATTGCCGCCAATGTTGAAAGCGCATACCGTTATCAAACCAGCAACCCGAAAATCTTCGCTGGTGGTGACGCGGTACGCGGTGCGGATCTGGTGGTTACGGCCATGGCGGAAGGACGGCATGCCGCCCAGGGGATCGTCGACTGGCTGGGCGTAAAATCAGTCAAATCTCACTAAGTCGCTAAGAAGGCCGGATAAGGCGCGTTAGCGTTGCTATCCGGCTCTGCGCCGCCTAATTGCCTGATGGCGCTTCGCTTATCAGGCCGACATTGCACCAAGACAAACCCGGTTTCACGGCGTAGTATTATTTCTCACTTCTTGCTGTGGAGCCGGTATGTCGCAAAAAATTACCCTCATCAAAGATAAAGTCCTTTCCGATAACTACTTCATCCTGCGCAATATCACCTATGACCTGACCCGTAGCAATGGAGAGGTGATTCGTCACAAACGCGAGGTTTACGATCGCGGCAACGGCGCCACTATCCTGCTGTATAACCCGGAGAAGAAAACGGTGGTGCTCATCCGCCAGTTTCGCGTCGCCACCTGGGTCAATGGTAATGAAAGCGGTCAACTGATTGAAACCTGCGCCGGGCTGCTGGATAACGACGAACCGGAAGCGTGCATTCGGAAAGAGGCCATTGAAGAGACCGGCTTTGAAGTGGGTGAAGTGCGTAAGCTGTTTGAGCTCTATATGTCGCCGGGCGGCGTGACGGAGATAATTCATTTCTTTATTGCACAATACAGCGACAGCCAGCGGGCAAATGAGGGCGGAGGGGTGGAAGATGAAGATATTGAGGTTCTGGAGCTGCCGTTCACCCAGGCGCTGGAAATGATTAAAACGGGTGAGATCCGTGACGGTAAGACGGTGCTATTGCTGAACTATTTGCAGTCGTCGCATCTCATGGACTAATGCGCGGGATTTATATTTCTTTACAAATTTTCGGCCAATCCGACGATTCTTATTGAGCCACATCAGTCGCGCAAGGAAGATACCGCTTAGGCTGTGTGTTTTGACTTCGGGGTTGTACCGTCCATGCGCTATCGCGTTATTTTACTTTTCCTGCTCGGGTTGTTACCCGTCCGTTTGCTGTGGGCCGCGCCCGCGCAACAGACGTTTTCTGACTGGCAGGTGACGTGCAATAACCAAAACTTTTGCGTGGCGCGCAATACCGGAGAACATCACGGCCTGGTCATGACCTTGAGCCGCAGTGCCGGGGCACATACCGACGCCGTGTTGCGTATTGAACTGGGTGGGCTGGAATCGCCCACAGCCAAAGAGAGCGATATTGCGCCACGTCTGCTACTGGATGGCGCGCCGCTCCCCCTTCGCGGCGAACACTGGCGTATTACCCCCTGGCAACTGATGACCGATGATCCGGCCACCATCAGCGCATTTTTAACAACCGTACAGGACGCGAAGGCGATAACCCTGCAAAAAGGGGCGCAAAACCTGTCCCTGGTCGGGCTAAAAGCCGCGCTGCTTTTTATCGACGCCCAGCAAAAACGGGTCGGCAGCGAAACCGCATGGATCGAAAAAGGCGACGAGCCTCCGCTCAGCGTACCTCCCGCTCCCGCTTTAAAAGGCGTGGCTGTGATTAACCCAACGCCAACGCCTCTCACGCAACAAGAGCGCAGTGAATTGCTGGATTACGGTAACTGGCGGATCAACGGTATTCGCTGTTCGATCGATCCGCTGCGTCGCGAGATGCGCGTCACGGCCTTAACGGATGATAAAGCGCTGCTGATAATCGGCTGTGAAGCCGGGGCATATAACACCATCGATCTGGCGTGGGTGGTTTCACGTACTACCCCGTTGACGTCACGGGCGGTACGGCTAAGCCTGCCTTTTAAAACGGATGCGGAAAGTCGCGATATGGAGCTGACCAACGCCACGTTTGATGAGAAGTCGCGCGAGCTGGTAACCCTCGCTAAAGGACGAGGGTTGGCAGATTGCGGTATCCAGACCCGCTGGCGCTACGACGGCCAGCGTTTTCGTCTGGTGCGCTATGCCCAAGAGCCAAGCTGCGATAACTGGCATGGGCCAGATGCCTGGCCCACGCTGTGGATCACACGTTAAGCACCTTATGCGCTTTGTCGACAATGTTATCCACCATAAAGCCGAAGAACGGGAACAGCTTGTCTGCTGGAGCCGACTCCCCATAACCCGTCATACCGACAATCGCC
Organism: Citrobacter sp. wls826; assembly: GCF_005281245.1. Lineage (NCBI taxonomy): Bacteria > Pseudomonadati > Pseudomonadota > Gammaproteobacteria > Enterobacterales > Enterobacteriaceae > Citrobacter > Citrobacter sp. wls826. The sequence continues at coordinate 34,608 of NZ_SZWS01000012.1, read as the reverse complement.
CCTTTCAGCCCAACATATTTGTACCAGTAGTCGGCAATTCCTGCTTCTACCGCCACGCGCGCGCTGACGTTTGAGGGGAGGACCGATTCCCTATACGCCTCATCCTGGGCGTCGAAGATATCGGTTGAGGGCAGAGAAACCACCCGCACGTTACGACCTTCACCGGTCAGTTTTTCCGCCGCCAGCAGCGTGATTTCCATTTCTGAACCGGTAGCAATCAGGATAACATCCGGCTTACCCCCGCCATCCTTCAGCACATAGCCGCCGCGGGCAATCTGCTGCACTTGCTCAGGCGTCCGCTCAACCTGCGCCAGATTTTGCCGCGAGAGGATCAGCGCCGTTGGCCCGTCATGGCGTTCGACCGCCAGCTTCCAGCCTACCGCCGCTTCAACCTGATCGCAGGGTCGCCAGGTGCTGAAATTAGGCGTCAGACGCAGGCTGGCGAGCTGTTCGACGGCCTGGTGCGTGGGACCATCTTCCCCAAGGCCAATCGAGTCGTGGGTATAAACCATGATTTGTCGGGCTTTCATCAGCGCCGCCATGCGTGCGGCATTACGGGCATATTCGACAAACATCAGGAACGTTGCGGTGTACGGTACGAAGCCCCCGTGGTGAGCGATACCGTTGGCAATCGCGGTCATGCCAAATTCCCGCACGCCGTAGTGGATGTAATTTCCTGCATGATCCTCTTTAAGAGAAGTGGAGCCTTTCCAGATGGTCAGGTTGCTGGGCGCCAGATCCGCCGAACCGCCAAGCAGCTCAGGCAGTATCGGCCCGTAGGCGTTAAGGGTATTTTGCGAGGCCTTACGGGTGGCGATTTTGGCCGGATTGGCCTGCAGCTCGGTGATATATTTCTGGGTCGTTTCTTCCCACTCTTCCGGCAGTCCACCGCTCATCCGGCGGGTAAACTCTGCCGCCAGATCCGGATGCGCATGTCGATAAGCGGCGAATTTCTCATTCCAGCTCTGTTGGGCTTTCTCGCCTTTTTCACGAGCGTCCCACGCCCGGTAAATCTCTTTGGGGATTTCAAAGGCAGGATGATGCCACCCCAACTTCTGCCGGCTCAGCGCCACTTCTTCTTCACCCAGCGCCGCGCCGTGCGCTTCCTCTTTCCCGGCTTTATTCGGTGAACCAAAACCAATCACCGTGCGGCAGATAATCAGCGACGGTTTATCGGTAACGGCCTGTGCTTCCTGAATCGCTTTTTTCACCGCCTCAGGGTCATGACCGTCAATCTCGTGCACCACATGCCAGTGATAGGCCTCAAAGCGTTTCGCGGTATCGTCGGTAAACCAGCCGTCGGTTTCGCCATCAATTGAGATGCCGTTGTGATCGTAAAAGCCGATGAGTTTGCCAAGCCCCAGGGTGCCCGCCAGCGAGCACACTTCGTGAGAAATGCCCTCCATCAGACAGCCGTCGCCCATAAAGACCCAGGTATAGTGATTAACAATCTCGTGGTCTGGCTGGTTAAACTGCGCCGCCAGCGTGCGTTCTGCAATCGCCATTCCGACAGCGTTGGCTAAACCCTGACCCAACGGTCCGGTGGTGGTCTCCACGCCCGGCGTATAGCCAATTTCCGGGTGTCCTGGCGTCTTCGAATGGAGCTGGCGGAAGTTCTTTAACTCTTCGAGCGGCAGGTTGTAGCCGGAAAGATGCAACAGGCTGTAAAGCAGCATTGAGGCGTGGCCATTGGACAAAATAAACCGGTCACGATCGTACCAGGTGGGATCGGACGGGTTATGGCGCAGGAAATCGTTCCACAGCACTTCGGCGATATCGGCCATCCCCATTGGTGCGCCAGGGTGGCCTGAGTTAGCTTTTTGGACGGCATCCATACTTAGCGCACGAATGGCATTGGCAAGCTCTTTACGGGTCATAGGAAATACTCCTTGAAAAGTAAAGTGTTAGATGCGTGTTGTGATTCACACTTTTGAGATAATTGCGGGCGTTGTCAGCAAAAAGCATAGCAGACAAGCATGGTATTGCTGGCTTAAGCAGGTAACATAGATGTTATAAATTGATAACAAATTCTTTCTTTGAATGGTGAGAGTATGGGGACCTTCAAAGTTTGTGCCGTTGACTGAGGTGATAATGTGCGGCTCAGTAGAATGGTTACCCGCGCCACTTTTTTGATAGATACGTGAAAGGAACAACAAGATGGATGACCAGTTAAAACAAAGCGCCCTCGATTTCCACGAATTTCCGGTACCCGGTAAAATCCAGGTTTCTCCGACCAAGCCTCTGGCAACCCAGCGCGACCTCGCGTTGGCCTACTCGCCGGGCGTGGCTGCACCGTGTCTTGAAATTGAAAAAGACCCGCTGGCAGCCTACAAATACACCGCACGCGGCAACCTGGTTGCGGTTATTTCCAACGGTACTGCGGTTCTGGGTCTGGGTAATATTGGCGCGCTGGCCGGTAAACCGGTGATGGAAGGTAAAGGCGTTCTGTTTAAGAAATTCGCCGGGATTGACGTGTTCGACATCGAAGTTGATGAACTCGATCCGGATAAATTTATCAACGTGGTAGCGGCGCTTGAACCAACGTTTGGCGGCATTAACCTCGAAGATATCAAAGCGCCGGAGTGCTTCTACATTGAGCAAAAACTCCGTGAGCGCATGAATATTCCGGTATTCCACGATGACCAGCACGGCACGGCAATCATCAGTACTGCCGCAATCCTTAACGGTCTGCGGGTGGTTGAGAAAAATATCTCTGATGTGCGCATGGTGGTGTCCGGTGCAGGTGCGGCGGCGATTGCCTGTATGAACCTGCTGGTGGCGCTGGGTATGCAGAAACACAACATTGTGGTCTGCGACTCCAAAGGGGTAATTTACAAAGATCGTGAACCAAACATGGCGGAAACCAAAGCGGCTTACGCAGTGGTGGATGACGGTAAGCGTACGCTGGATGATGTCATTGACGGCGCGGATATTTTCCTCGGTTGCTCTGGTCCGAAAGTGCTGACGCAGGAAATGGTTAAGAAGATGGCGCGTGCGCCAATGATCCTGGCCCTCGCCAACCCGGAACCGGAAATCCTGCCGCCGCTGGCGAAAGAGGTGCGTTCTGACGCCATCATTTGCACCGGCCGTTCCGACTACCCGAACCAGGTTAACAACGTCCTGTGCTTCCCATTCATCTTCCGCGGCGCGCTGGACGTCGGTGCTACCGCCATCAACGAAGAGATGAAACTGGCTGCGGTACACGCCATTGCTGAGCTGGCGCACGCCGAGCAGAGCGAAGTGGTGGCCTCCGCCTATGGCGACCAGGACCTGAGCTTCGGGCCGGAATACATCATTCCGAAACCGTTCGACCCGCGTCTGATCGTCAAAATTGCCCCTGCGGTGGCGAAGGCGGCGATGGATTCCGGTGTGGCAACGCGTCCGATTGCCGACTTTGACGCTTACATCGATAAGCTGACCGAATTCGTCTACAAAACCAACCTGTTCATGAAGCCGATTTTCTCCTTGGCACGCAAAGCGCCGAAGCGCGTGGTGCTGACTGAAGGGGAAGAGGCGCGTGTACTGCATGCCACGCAGGAGCTAATCACTTTAGGTCTGGCGAAACCGATCCTGATCGGTCGTCCGAGCGTTATCGAAATGCGTATCCAGAAACTGGGTCTGCAGATCAAAGCGGGCGTCGATTTTGAGATCGTCAACAATGAATCCGATCCGCGCTTTAAAGAGTACTGGAGCGAGTACTACCAGATTATGAAACGTCGTGGTATTACCCAGGAGCAGGCGCAGCGTGCGGTAATTGCCAACACCACGGTGATCGGCGCGATCATGGTGCAGCGCGGCGAAGCGGATGCAATGATCTGCGGTACGATAGGCGACTACCATGAGCACTTCAGCGTGGTGAAAGAGGTGTTTGGTCACCGCGATGGCGTGCATACTGCCGGGGCGATGAACGCCTTGCTGCTGCCAAGCGGTAACACCTTTATCGCCGATACCTACGTTAACGACGATCCTACGCCGGAGCAACTGGCGGAAATCGCCGTGATGGCGGCAGAAACCGTGCGTCGCTTTGGTATCGAACCGAAGGTAGCGCTGCTGTCGCACTCCAACTTTGGCTCATCTAACTGTCCGTCGGCCAGCAAAATGCGCGAAGCGCTGGAGCTGATTAAGGCGCGTGCGCCAGAGTTGATGATTGATGGCGAAATGCACGGCGATGCCGCGCTGGTGGAAAGCATCCGTCATGACCGCATGCCGGACAGTCCGCTGAAAGGCTCAGCGAATATTCTGGTGATGCCGAATATGGAAGCTGCCCGTATTAGTTACAACTTACTACGCGTTTCCAGCTCTGAAGGCGTAACGGTCGGCCCGGTGCTGATGGGGGTTGCGAAACCGGTTCACGTATTAACGCCGATCGCATCTGTTCGTCGTATCGTTAATATGGTGGCGCTGGCGGTCGTAGAAGCCCAA
>NZ_SZWS01000012.1:28068-30111 GCF_005281245.1 Citrobacter sp. wls826 | reverse complement strand
TTTCTCCCGCGCCTTTTTATTTCCCCTTTCTTAGTGATCCACTTCACCTTTTAAACATGGTTGCCGAATTTTGTTATTTACTCTGACAAAAAATTGCCACGATGAGGGCAGTTTTAGCAGAGGCGGTGAGCAATGGAAAAAGAACGCATTATTCAGGAATTTGTGCCGGGGAAACAGGTTACGCTGGCGCATCTCATTGCGCACCCTGGTGAGGAACTGGCGAAAAAGATCGGCGTTCCCGAAGCGGGCGCTATCGGCATCATGACGCTGACGCCAGGCGAAACCGCGATGATTGCCGGTGACTTAGCTATGAAGGCGGCAGATGTACATATCGGCTTTCTCGATCGATTCAGCGGTGCGCTGGTCATCTACGGCTCGGTAGGCGCGGTAGAAGAAGCGTTATTACAGACGGTAAGCGGTCTGGGTCGGTTATTAAATTTCACTTTGTGCAACCTGACAAAAAGTTAATCAGAGGCGGCGATGAAACGTATTGCGTTTGTCGGTACGGTGGGGGCGGGGAAAACAACGCTCTTTAATGCGCTACAGGGAAATTATTCCCTCGCCAGAAAAACACAGGCCGTGGAGTTTAATGAAAATGGCGATATCGACACGCCAGGAGAATATTTTAGCCATCCGCGCTGGTATCACGCCTTAATTACCACGCTGCAGGATGTTGATACGTTGATTTATATACACGCGGCAAATGATAAAGAAAGTCGCTTACCTGCCGGGCTGTTGGATATCGGCGCCAGTAAACGACAAATCGCCGTTATCAGCAAAACGGACATGCCGGATGCCGACGTCGCCGCAACGCGACAACTACTTCGCGGGATAGGGTTCCAGGAGCCGATTTTCGAACTCAACAGCCATGACCCGCGCAGCGTGCAGCACCTGGTGGATTATCTGACTGAGCTCAGCCAAAAGGAGGAAAGGGCAGGTGAAAAAACTCATCACAGCTAACGATATTCGTGCGGCCCACGCACGCGGCGAACAGGAAATGTCGGTTGTTCTGCGCGCCAGCATCATCACCCCGGAGGCGCGCGAAGTTGCGGAGCTGCTGGGCGTCACCATCAGTGAATGCGATGAATCCGCGCCAACCTTTGCTGCTGCCGCACCGGTTGCGGTGGATGATGGCAAAACGGAAAGCCAGCGCATTCGCGAAACCATCATTGCGCAGTTACCGGAAGGGCAGTTTACCGAAAGCCTGGTCGCCCAACTGATGGACAAAGTCATGAAGGAGAAACAGTCGCTGGAGCAGGGCGGAATGCAGCCGAGCTTTAACTCTGTGACCGGCAAAGGCGGCGTCAAAGTCATCGACGGCAGCAGCGTGAAGTTTGGTCGTTTTGACGGCGCACAGCCGCACTGCGTGGGTTTAACCGATCTGGTGACCGACCAGGACGGTAGCAGCATGGCCGCCGGGTTCATGCAGTGGGATAACGCTTTTTTCCCATGGACGCTGAACTACGACGAAATCGACATGATTCTGGAAGGCGAGCTGCACGTTCGCCACGAAGGCGAAACCATGATTGCTAAAGCCGGGGACGTGATGTTTATCCCGAAAGGCTCCAGCATCGAATTTGGTACGCCATCGACGGTGAAATTTCTGTATGTGGCCTGGCCTGCGAACTGGCAGTCCTGCTAAGGCGGATGTATGAAGGATTTCATTACCGAAGCATGGCTTAGAGCGAATCATACGCTCAGCGAAGGGGCTGAAATTCATCTCCCCGCTGATGCTCGCCTGACGCCATCTGCCCGGGAATTACTGGAAAGCCGACATCTGCGCATTAAGTTTATCGACGAGCAGGGCAGCCTGTTTATTGATGACGAAGAACTGCAGCCGCAGCCGGTGCATGGTTTAACCAGCAGCGATACGCATCCACAGGCCAGTTGCGAACTGTGTCATCAACCGGTGGTGAAGAAAGCAGACACGCTGACGCATCTGACAGCGGACAAGATGGTCGCTAAAAGTGACCCGCGCCTGGGATTTCGCGCCGCGCTGGACAGCACCATCGCCCTGGCCGTGTGGTTGCAGATAGAGCTGGC
>NZ_SZWS01000012.1:24202-28028 GCF_005281245.1 Citrobacter sp. wls826 | reverse complement strand
AACCGTGGCAGCCGTGGCTGGCGGATATCCGTTCGCGTCTGGGCAACATTATGCGCGCCGACGCTATCGACGAGCCGCTGGCAGCACAAGCTATCGTCGGTTTAAGCGACGAAGATTTACACCGGCTTTCGCATCAGCCGCTGCGCTATCTGGACCACGACCATCTGGTGCCTGAAGCCAGTCATGGCCGTGATTGCGCGTTGCTTAATCTGCTGCGTACCAAAGTTCGTGAAACGGAGACGGTGGCGGCCCAGGTATTCATCACCCGTAGTTTTGACGTGATGCGACCGGACATCATGCAGGCGCTCAATCGCCTTTCCAGTACGGTCTACGTGATGATGATAATGAGCGTAGCGAAGCATCCACTGACGGTTAGCCAAATTCAACAGCGACTGGGGGAGAAGCAATGATCATTGAACGTGCTCGTCAACTCGCCCAGCGCTCACCTGCACGGGTGGTGTTCCCGGATGCGCTGGATGTTCGGGTGTTGAAAGCGGCAAATTACCTGCATCAGCACGGTCTGGCACATCCTGTTCTCGTCGCCAGTCCGTTTGCGCTGCGCCAGTTTGCCCTCAGCCATCGGGTGGCGATGGATGGCATTCAGGTTATCGACCCGCAAAGCAACCAGTCCATGCGTGAAGAGTTTGCGCTGCGCTGGCTGGCCCGCGCGGGAGATAAAACGCCTGCAGATGCGCTGGAAAAACTCAACGATCCGCTGATGTTCGCCGCCGCCATGGTTAGCGCGGGTAAAGCTGACGTCTGTATTGCGGGCAATTTGTCGTCGACAGCAAACGTGCTGCGCGCTGGGTTACGCATTATTGGGCTACAGCCAGGCTGTAAAACGCTGTCGTCAATTTTCCTGATGCTGCCGCAGTACCTCGGGCCGGCATTAGGGTTTGCCGATTGCAGCGTCGTGCCGCAGCCCACAGCCGCACAGCTGGCGGATATTGCGATTGCCAGCGCGCAGACATGGCAGGCGATCACCGGTGAAGAACCGCGCGTGGCCATGCTGTCGTTTTCAAGTCAAGGCAGTGCTCGTCATCCTAACGTCGCTAACGTGCAGCAGGCTACGGAGATCGTTCGTGAGCGTGCCCCGCAGCTTACCGTGGATGGGGAACTGCAATTTGATGCCGCCTTTGTTCCGGATGTCGCCGCGCAAAAAGCGCCCGCCAGTCCGTTAAAGGGCAATGCCAATGTGATGGTCTTCCCATCGCTGGAGGCAGGCAATATTGGCTACAAAATCGCCCAGCGTCTGGGAGGGTATCGTGCCGTAGGTCCGTTAATCCAAGGGCTTGCCGCACCGCTTCATGACCTCTCTCGCGGTTGTAGCGTACAGGAAATTATCGAACTGGCGTTGGTGGCAGCAGTGCCGCGTCAGACTGACATGAGTCGTGAAAACGCCTCACACACACTGGTTGTTTAGGTCCCGTTCTGGACCCCTTATGAGAGGAAAACACAATGGAAGCATTAGGAATGATTGAAACCCGGGGCCTGGTTGCACTGATTGAGGCTTCTGACGCAATGGTTAAAGCGGCACGCGTGAAACTGGTCGGCGTGAAGCAGATCGGCGGCGGTCTGGTTACTGCAATGGTCCGTGGCGACGTAGCGGCATGTAAAGCCGCAACGGATGCTGGTGCTGCTGCTGCACAGCGTATTGGTGAGCTGGTTTCCGTACACGTGATCCCGCGTCCGCATGGCGATCTGGAAGAAGTGTTCCCGATCAGCTTTAAAGGCGACAGCAACGACATGTAAGTCGTCCATGTGACGCCACAGACTTCATTGCTGGCGTCACCCTCTCTCCTTTTCACATTACCTTCTGCGGAGGGTAGGGGGAGGTTTTACCTGAAATATGCCACGGAGGCGCGTATGAAACTGGCAATCGTCACAGGACAAATTGTTTGTACCGTACGCCATCAGGGGCTCGCGCACGACAAGTTGCTGATGGTGGAAATGATTGATGCCTGCGGAAATCCCGACGGGCAATGTGCTGTTGCTATCGACAGCATTGGGGCGGGAACCGGAGAGTGGGTGCTGCTGGTCAGCGGAAGCTCAGCCCGTCAGGCGCACCGTAACGAATCATCACCTGTCGATCTGTGCGTGATTGGCATTGTTGATGAAGTGGTGGCAGGTGGTCAGGTGATCTTCCATAAATAAGGCAGAAAATCATGAATCAACAGGATATTGAACAGGTCGTGAAAGCGGTACTGCTGAAAATGAAAGACAGCAGCCAACCCGTCAGTGCCGTTCAAGAAATGGGCGTTTTTGCCTCCCTGGATGACGCAGTGGCGGCAGCAAAACTGGCCCAGCAAGGGCTGAAAAGCGTTGCCATGCGCCAACTGGCTATCACGGCTCTACGTGAGGCGGGCGAAAAACATGCCCGAGAATTAGCGGAACTTGCCGTCACAGAAACCGGCATGGGACGCGTTGAAGATAAATTTGCCAAAAATGTGGCGCAGGCACGCGCCACGCCGGGCGTGGAATGCCTGTCTCCACAGGTTCTGACCGGTGATAACGGCCTGACGCTGATTGAAAACGCGCCGTGGGGCGTGGTGGCCTCGGTGACACCGTCCACCAACCCGGCTGCGACCGTTATTAACAACGCCATCAGCCTGATTGCGGCTGGCAACAGCGTGGTCTTCGCACCGCATCCGGCTGCCAAGGGCGTGTCTCAGCGCGCTATCACTCTGCTTAACCAGGCGGTAGTTGCTGCAGGCGGACCGGCAAACCTGCTGGTTACCGTGGCCAATCCGGATATCGAAACCGCCCAGCGTCTGTTTAAGTACCCAGGTATCGGCCTGCTGGTGGTGACCGGCGGTGAAGCCGTAGTGGACGCCGCGCGTAAGCACACCAACAAACGTCTGATTGCCGCCGGTGCGGGAAATCCGCCGGTGGTGGTTGATGAAACGGCTGATCTGGCACGCGCAGCCCAGTCGATCGTCAAAGGCGCTTCGTTTGACAACAACATTATCTGCGCTGACGAAAAAGTGCTGATCGTGGTCGATAGCGTCGCTGATGAGCTGATGCGTCTGATGGAAAGCCAGCATGCAGTCAAGCTGACCACAGCTCAGGCCGAACAGCTGCAACCGGTGCTGCTGAAAAATGTCGATGAACGCGGTAAAGGCACGGTCAGTCGTGACTGGGTAGGTCGCGACGCAGGAAAAATCGCTGCGGCGATTGGTCTGAATGTACCGGAGCAAACCCGGCTGTTGTTCGTCGAAACCTCTGCGACTCACCCGTTTGCCGTAACCGAACTGATGATGCCGGTTCTGCCGGTCGTGCGGGTCGCCAACGTCGATGAGGCCATTGAACTGGCGGTCAAGCTTGAAGGCGGCTGTCACCATACGGCGGCGATGCACTCGCGCAATATCGACAACATGAACCGCATGGCAAACGCCATTGATACCAGCATTTTCGTTAAGAACGGACCGTGCATTGCCGGTCTTGGACTCGGCGGCGAAGGCTGGACCACGATGACCATTACCACGCCAACCGGGGAAGGGGTGACCAGCGCACGCACGTTTGTGCGTCTGCGTCGCTGTGTGTTGGTGGACGCCTTCAGAATTGTATAAGGAGTGAACGACATGGCGCACGACGAACAACGTTGGCTGACACCCAGATTGCTAAAAGCGGCAACGCTATGTAACCAGACGCCCGTAAAGAGCGATTCACCGCTGTGGCTGGGCGTGGATTTGGGGACGTGTGATGTGGTGTCGATGGTTGTCGACAGTGACGGACAGCCGGTTGCGGTTTGCCTGGACTGGGCCGACGTCGTGCGCGATGGCATCGTCTGGGATTTCTTCGGTGCGGTGACCATCGTTCGTCGCCA
>NZ_SZWS01000012.1:14980-24135 GCF_005281245.1 Citrobacter sp. wls826 | reverse complement strand
TGGGTTGCCGCTTTACCCACGCGGCAACCTCGTTTCCACCGGGAACTGACCCACGAATCTCGATCAACGTGCTGGAATCTGCCGGGCTTGAAGTCAGTCATGTGCTCGACGAACCGACCGCGGTGGCGGACCTGTTGCAGCTTGATAACGCTGGCGTGGTGGATATCGGTGGCGGTACCACCGGGATTGCGATTGTGAAGCGAGGCAAGGTGACTTACTCCGCCGATGAAGCGACCGGCGGGCACCACATTTCTCTGACGCTTGCCGGGAACCGTCGCATCCAGTTGGAAGAGGCGGAGCAGTACAAACGCAGCAACGGTAAAGAAATTTGGCCGGTGGTTAAGCCGGTCTACGAAAAAATGGCGGAAATTGTGGCTCACCATATTGCCGGACAGGGCGTGGCAGATTTATGGCTGGCCGGTGGTTCCTGTATGCAGCCGGGCGTTGATGAACTGTTTCGTAAGCGTTTCCCGGAACTGCAGGTGCATTTACCCCAGCACAGCCTGTTTATGACCCCGCTGGCGATTGCAAATAGCGGAAAAGAAAAAGCGGAAGGAATCTATGCAAGCTGAATTGCAGACCGCGCTCTTTCAGGCATTCGATACCCTGAATCTGCAACGCGTAAAAACGTTTAGCGTTCCACCGGTTACGTTGTGTGGACTGGGAGCGCTCAGTACCTGCGGACAGGAAGCACAAACGCGCGGCCTGACGCATATGTTCGTTATGGTCGACAGTTTCCTGCACCAGGCGGGGATGACCGCCGCACTGGAACGCAGCCTGGCGATGAAAGGCGTGGCGATGACGCTGTGGCCATGTCCGGTGGGCGAACCGTGCATTACGGACGTCTGCGCGGCGGTCGCGCAACTGCGTGAATCGAAGTGCGATGGCGTAGTGGCCTTTGGTGGCGGTTCCGTATTGGATGCCGCAAAGGCTGTGGCGTTGCTGGTGACCAATCCCACCCAGACGCTGGCAGACATGGACGAGAGCAGCGCGTTACGCCCGCGTCTGCCGCTGATTGCCGTACCGACTACCGCCGGAACGGGTTCAGAAACCACTAATGTCACGGTGATTATCGACGCCGCGACCGGGCTTAAAAAAGTGCTGGCCCACGCAACCCTGATGCCGGATGTGGCGATTCTTGACGCCGCGCTGACGGAAGGTGTGCCCGCACACGTAACGGCGATGACCGGGATCGATGCGCTGACGCACGCCGTTGAAGCGTATAGCGCTCTGAACGCGACGCCGTTTACCGACAGTCTGGCGATTGGCGCGATTGCGATGATAGGTAAATCGCTGCCGAAGGCCGTTGGCTATGGTCAGGATCTGGCGGCGCGAGAAAGCATGCTACTGGCTTCCTGTATGGCCGGGATGGCGTTTTCCAGCGCGGGGCTGGGCCTGTGTCACGCGATGGCGCACCAGCCGGGTGCGACGCTGCACATCCCACATGGACAGGCTAACGCCATGCTGCTGCCCACAGTAATGGGTTTCAACCGCATGGTGTGTCGTGAGCGTTTCAGCCATATCGGACGGGCGTTAACCAACAAGAAGTCGGACGATCGCGATGCCATCAACGCCGTCAGCGAGCTGATTAGCGAAGTGGGCCAGACCAAACGACTCTCTGACGTTGGGGCAAAGCCCGAGCATTACAGCGCATGGGCTCACGCCGCGCTGGAGGATATTTGTATTCGCAGTAACCCACGCACCGCCACGCAGGCCGACATTATCGCGTTGTATGCGGCGGCACAATAAATACACATATGACAGGGAGTGAAGGTTATGGGAATTAACGAAATCATCATGTACATCATGATGTTCTTTATGCTGATTGCCGCCGTGGACAGGATCCTGTCGCAGTTCGGCGGTTCGGCACGCTTCCTCGGTAAGTTCGGGAAGAGTATTGAAGGATCGGGCGGCCAGTTTGAAGAAGGTTTTATGGCGATGGGCGCGCTGGGTCTGGCGATGGTCGGTATGACCGCGCTGGCACCGGTACTGGCGCATGTGCTCGGGCCGGTGATTATTCCACTGTACGAAATGTTGGGCGCTAACCCGTCGATGTTTGCCGGAACGCTGCTGGCGTGCGATATGGGCGGCTTCTTCCTGGCGAAAGAACTGGCGGGCGGCGACGTTGCGGCGTGGCTGTACTCCGGCCTGATCCTCGGGGCGATGATGGGGCCGACGCTGGTCTTCTCTATTCCGGTTGCGCTGGGGATTATTGAACCGTCCGACCGTCGTTATCTGGCGCTGGGCGTGCTGGCTGGGATCGTCACCATTCCGATTGGCTGTATTGCGGGTGGTTTGATCGCGATGTACTCCGGTGTCGAAATCAACGGGCAGCCGGTGGAGTTCACCTTCGCGCTAATCCTGATGAACATGATCCCGGTGCTGATCGTTGCCGTGCTGGTGGCGCTGGGACTGAAATTCATCCCGGAAAAAATGATCAACGGCTTCCAGATCTTCGCGAAATTCCTGGTGGCGCTGATCACCATCGGTCTGGCGGCAGCGGTAATCAAATTCCTGCTCGGCTGGGAACTGATTCCGGGTCTTGATCCTATCTTCATGGCACCGGGTGACAAGCCAGGTGAAGTGATGCGCGCCATCGAAGTTATCGGTTCTATCTCCTGCGTGCTGCTGGGTGCGTACCCAATGGTACTGCTGCTGACCCGCTGGTTTGAAAAGCCGCTGATGAGCGTCGGTAACCTGTTAAAAATCAATAATATTGCGGCTGCGGGCATGGTGGCGACGCTGGCGAACAACATCCCAATGTTCGGCATGATGAAGAATATGGATACCCGCGGCAAAGTGATCAACTGCGCTTTTGCGGTCTCCGCAGCCTTCGCTCTGGGTGACCACTTAGGTTTCGCCGCGGCCAACATGAACGCGATGATCTTCCCAATGATTGTCGGCAAGCTGATTGGCGGCGTGACGGCGATTGGTGTGGCTATGCTGTTGGTACCGAAAGACGAAGATGTTCCGGCACCAGCAGAAACCAACCCGGAGGCGCAATCGTGAATACTCGCCAGCTACTCAGCGTCGGTATCGATATCGGCACCACCACCACTCAGGTCATCTTCTCGCGCCTTGAGCTGGTCAACCGTGCGGCGGTGTCGCAGGTGCCGCGTTACGAATTCATCAAACGCGAAATTAGCTGGCAAAGCCCGGTGTTCTTTACCCCCGTTGATAAGCAGGGCGGGTTGAAAGAGGCCGAACTTAAGGCGCTGATCCTCGCCCAGTATCAGGCGGCGGGAATTGCGCCTGAGACCGTCGATTCCGGCGCGATCATCATTACCGGAGAAAGTGCCAAAACCCGCAACGCGCGACCAGCGGTGATGACGCTCTCTCAGTCGCTGGGGGACTTCGTGGTTGCCAGCGCCGGTCCGCATCTGGAATCAGTGATTGCCGGTCACGGCGCAGGGGCTCAAACCCTGTCAGAGCAGAAGTTGTGCCGCGTACTGAATATCGACATCGGTGGCGGGACGTCGAACTACGTCCTGTTCGATGCCGGAAAAGTCAGCGGTTCGGCCTGCCTGAACGTCGGCGGACGACTGCTGGAAACGGACGGTCAGGGGCGGGTGGTGCATGCGCATCAGCCAGGACAGATGATTGTTGATGACGTATTTGGTCCAGGCACCGACGCCCGGACCCTCAATGCGGCGCAGCTTGTTCAGGTGGCCCGACGGATGGCGGCGCTGATCGTTGAGGTGATTGACGGCACGCTGTCACCGCTGGCGCAGGCGCTGATGCAAACCGGTCTGTTGCCGACGGGTGTGAAGCCGGAAGTGATTACGTTGTCCGGCGGGGTGGGCGAGTGCTACCGCAACCAGCCTGCCGATCCATTCTGTTTTTCCGATATTGGGCCGCTGTTAGCGACGGCGCTGCATGAACATCCGCGCCTGCGTGAGATGAACGTGCAGTTCCCGGCGCAAACCGTGCGCGCCACGGTGATTGGCGCCGGTGCGCATACGCTGTCGCTTTCGGGCAGCACCATCTGGCTGGAAGGTGTGGCGCTTCCGCTGCGCAATCTGCCGGTGGCGATTCCGGTTGATGAGGCTGATTTGGTGGCCGCCTGGCAACAAGCGCTGATGCAGCTCGATCTGGACCCGCAAACAGACGCTTACGTGCTGGCGCTGCCCGGTTCGCTGCCGGTGCGCTACGCCGCGCTGTTAACGGTTATTGATGCGCTACTGGCCTTTGTCGCGCGCCATCCGAATCCGCATCCCCTGCTGGTGGTAGCCGAGCAGGATTTTGGTAAAGCCCTGGGCATGCTGTTACGCCCACAGTTACAGCAACACCCGCTGGCAGTCATCGATGAGGTGGTTGTCCGGGCGGGGGACTATATCGACATTGGTACGCCTCTTTTTGGCGGATCGGTTGTGCCGGTGACGGTGAAATCACTCGCATTTCCTTCCTGAGGGAACGACTTATGAAACTAAAGACCACATTGTTCGGCAATGTTTATCAGTTTAAGGATGTTAAAGAGGTGCTGGCAAAAGCCAACGAACTGCGTTCGGGGGATGTGCTGGCAGGGGTAGCTGCAACCAGTTCGCAAGAGCGAGTGGCGGCCAAACAGGTGCTGTCGGAAATGACGGTAGCGGATATCCGCAACAACCCGGTGATTTCCTATGAAGAGGACTGCGTGACGCGTCTGATTCAGGACGACGTCAACGAAACGGCCTATAACCGCATCAAAAACTGGAGTATCAGCGAGCTGCGCGAGTACGTGCTGAGCGATGAAACCTCCGTTGATGACATTGCGTTTACGCGCAAAGGATTAACGTCGGAAGTGGTCGCAGCGGTAGCAAAAATCTGCTCTAACGCGGACCTGATTTACGGCGGTAAGAAAATGCCGGTGATCAAAAAGGCCAACACCACCATTGGTCTGCCGGGCACCTTCAGCTGTCGTTTACAGCCGAACGACACCCGTGATGACGTGCAGAGTATTGCGGCACAAATCTACGAAGGGCTGTCCTTCGGGGCGGGCGATGCGGTGATTGGCGTTAACCCGGTAACAGATGACGTGGAAAACTTAAGCCGCGTACTTGATACCGTGTACGGCGTCATCGACAAATTCAATATCCCGACCCAGGGCTGCGTCCTGGCGCACGTTACTACCCAGATCGAAGCCATTCGTCGCGGCGCGCCGGGCGGGCTGATTTTCCAGAGTATCTGCGGCAGCGAGAAAGGCTTAAAAGAGTTTGGCGTTGAGCTGGCCATGCTGGATGAAGCGCGTGCAGTGGGCGCTGAGTTTAACCGTATCGCCGGGGAAAACTGCCTGTACTTCGAAACCGGACAAGGGTCTGCGCTCTCCGCTGGCGCTAACTTCGGTGCCGATCAGGTGACGATGGAAGCACGTAACTACGGTCTGGCGCGTCACTACGATCCGTTCCTGGTGAACACCGTTGTCGGCTTTATCGGGCCGGAGTATCTCTACAACGACCGTCAGATTATTCGCGCGGGTCTGGAAGATCACTTTATGGGCAAGCTGAGCGGCATCTCAATGGGCTGCGACTGCTGCTATACCAACCATGCTGATGCTGACCAGAACCTCAACGAAAACCTGATGATTCTGCTCGCCACCGCTGGCTGCAACTACATCATGGGCATGCCGCTCGGTGACGACATCATGCTCAACTATCAGACCACCGCCTTCCACGACACCGCGACCGTGCGCCAGTTGCTGAACCTGCGTCCGTCGCCGGAGTTTGAACGCTGGCTGGAAACCATGGGCATTATGGCAAACGGTCGCCTGACCAAACGGGCGGGCGATCCGTCACTGTTCTTCTGATGACGCGGGGATGACACACGATGGATCAAAAACAGATTGAAGAAATTGTACGCAGCGTGATGGCGTCAATGGGTGAGTCGCAGCCGCAGGCGCAAGCGCCGGCAGTACAAGCGCAATGCAGCACCACCCAGTGTGCCGCGCCGACCGGTGAAAGCTGTGCGATGGATTTAGGCTCAGCCGAGGCTAAAGCGTGGATTGGCGTTGAGAATCCGCACCGCGCAGAGGTGTTGACTGAACTGCGTCGCAGCACTGCGGCGCGTGTATGTACCGGTCGAGCCGGTCCACGTCCGCGTACCCAGGCGCTGCTGCGCTTCCTGGCCGACCACTCGCGTTCGAAAGATACGGTATTGAAAGAAGTGCCGGAAGAGTGGGTAAAAGCCCAGGGGCTGCTGGAAGTGCGCTCGGAAATCAGTGACAAAAACCTGTATCTGACGCGTCCGGATCTGGGGCGTCGTCTGAGTGCGGAAGCCATTGAAGCGCTGAAATCACAGTGTGTAATGAACCCGGATGTGCAGGTGATTATCTCTGATGGCCTGTCTACGGACGCTATCACCGCTAACTACGAAGAGATCCTGCCGCCGCTGTTGTCTGGCTTAAAACAGGCCGGATTGAAGGTCGGGACGCCGTTCTTTGTTCGCTATGGTCGCGTGAAAATCGAAGATCAGATCGGCGAACTGCTGGGCGCGAAAGCGGTGATCCTGCTGGTTGGGGAACGTCCGGGCCTGGGCCAGTCGGAAAGCCTTTCTTGCTACGCCGTCTATTCGCCGCGTGTGGCGACGACCGTTGAAGCTGACCGTACCTGTATCTCGAACATTCACCAGGGCGGTACGCCACCGGTTGAAGCGGCGGCGGTCATTGTGGATTTGGCCAAGCGCATGCTGGAGCAAAAAGCATCCGGCATCAATATGACCCGTTAAGGAGGCATCATGCCAGCATTAGATTTGATTAGACCTTCTGTCACCGCAATGCGCGTGATTGCCTCGGTAAATGACGGTTTTGCCCGTGAACTTAAATTACCGCCACATATACGTAGCCTCGGACTCATCACAGCAGATTCTGATGACGTGGCGTATATTGCCGCAGACGAAGCGACAAAACAGGCAATGGTGGAAGTGGTTTATGGCCGCTCGCTGTATGCCGGCGCGGCGCACAGTCCCTCTCCAACTTCGGGTGAAGTGCTGATTATGCTCGGTGGACCCAACCCGGCTGAAGTTCGTGCAGGTCTGGACGCGATGGTAGCCAATATTGAAAGCGGCGCGGCGTTTCAGTGGGCGAATGACGCAGAAGATACCGCCTTCCTGGCGCATGTGGTTTCGCGTACCGGCTCGTATCTCTCGGCGACCGCAGGATGCCGGCTTGGCGATCCGATGGCGTATCTGGTGGCGCCGCCGCTGGAAGCGACATTTGGTATTGATGCTGCGCTGAAATCGGCTGATGTACAACTGGTGGCTTACGTTCCGCCACCGTCAGAAACCAACTATTCGGCTGCGTTTATGACCGGTAGCCAGGCCGCTTGTAAAGCTGCATGTAACGCCTTTGCCGATGCCGTTCTGGATATTGCCCGTAACCCAATCCAGCGCGCGTAAGAGAGGTTGTGATGATCAATGCACTGGGATTACTGGAAGTGGATGGCATGGTCGCTGCCGTGGATGCGGCGGATGCCATGCTGAAAGCCGCGAACGTGCGCCTGCTTAGCCACGAAGTGCTCGATCCTGGCCGGTTGACGCTGGTGGTGGAAGGCGATCTGGCGGCGTGCCGCGCAGCGCTGGATGCCGGTAGCGCCGCTGCTGCGCGTACAGGCCGTGTTATCAGCCGTAAGGAAATCGGCCGACCGGACGATGATACCCAGTGGCTGATCGGCGGTTTTATGCGCCAGCCGAAGAAACCAGAACAGAAGCCAGAAGTGAAAACAGATGTAAAAACGCAGAAGACGCAGGACGCCCCGTTGACGCCTGAATCCTCTGATCAACTTCTGACGCTGTTGGCATCGGTCCGTCAAGGAATGACGGCAGGGGAAGTGGCTGCCCACTTTGGCTGGTCACTTGATGAAGCCAGAAAGGCGCTGGAACAGCTCTTTTCTGACGGAGCGTTGCGTAAACGCAGTAGTCGCTATCGCTTAAAAAATTAACCTGTCGGAGGGCCGGGGGCTTCGTTGAAGCTTCCGGCTTAAAAGATCATGAAAAAGAACCGTACTGCAAACCTGCACCATCTTTATCATGAAGCATTACCCGAAGACGTTAAACTTACGCCGAAAGTGGAGGTGGACAACGTTCACCAGCGGCGAACAACGGATGTGTATGAGCATGCGCTGACGATTACCGCATGGCAGCAGATCTACGACCAGTTGCATCCGGGAAAATTTCATGGCGAGTTCACGGAAATCCTGCTCGATGATATTCAGGTGTTCCGTGAATACACCGGACTGGCGTTACGTCAGTCGTGTCTTGTCTGGCCGAACTCTTTCTGGTTTGGTATTCCGGCCACGCGCGGCGAACAGGGATTTATTGGCACCCAGTGTCTGGGGAGCGCTGAAATTGCCACCCGCCCTGGCGGGACAGAGTTTGAACTGAGTACGCCGGATGATTACACCATTCTGGGTGTCGTCATTTCGGAAGAGGCGATTGCCCGTCAGGCCAACTTCCTGCATAACCCGGAAAGAGTGCTGCATATGCTGCGCAACCAGTCGGCGCTGGAAGTGAAAGAACAACACAAAGCCGCGTTATGGGGCTTTGTGCAGCAGGCGCTGGCGACGTTTAGCGAAAATCCGGAAAACCTCCATCAACCTGCGGTACGCAAAGTGCTGGGCGATAACCTGCTGCTGGCGATGGGCACTATGCTGGAAGAAGCGCAGCCGATTATCACGGCTGAGAGCATCAGCCATCAGAGCTATCGTCGCCTGCTGTCGCGTGCGCGCGAATATGTGCTGGAAAATATGTCAGAACCGCTGACCGTGCTCGATCTGTGTAATCAACTGCACGTCAGCCGTCGGACGTTGCAAAACGCCTTTCACGCGATCCTTGGTATCGGTCCGAATGCCTGGTTAAAACGCATTCGCCTGAACGCCGTACGTCGCGAGCTGATAAGCCCGTGGTCGCAGAGTACGACGGTGAAAGACGCCGCCATGCAGTGGGGATTCTGGCATTTAGGGCAGTTTGCCACCGACTACCAGCAGCTGTTTGCGGAAAAACCTTCATTGACGCTGCATCAGCGCATGCGCCAGTGGGCATGATGCGATGAATGTGCCGGATGCGACGCAAATGCGTTTTATCCGGCCTGGGGGCTGGTATTGTCTGGGGTTACACCCAGTCGCGAACCTGAATAAACTCGCTAAGGGCGGCTTCCGGGCTGTTCGCTTCCGGCTGCCAGTCATACT
>NZ_SZWS01000012.1:12316-14915 GCF_005281245.1 Citrobacter sp. wls826 | reverse complement strand
GCATCGACATCAGAATCGATTCCGTACGGCCGCCGGTCTGCAGACCGAATAACGTGCCGCGATCCCACACCAGGTTAAATTCCACATAGCGTCCGCGACGGTAAAGCTGAAAATTGCGTTCACGTTCGCCCCAGCTCATTGCTTTGCGGCGCTCAACGATGGGCAGATACGCTTCGGTATAGCCTTGACCTACCGCCTGCATAAAGGCGAAGCCGTGGTCGAAATCCGGCGTATTCAAATCATCGAAAAACAGCCCGCCAATGCCGCGCTGTTCGTTGCGATGCTTGAGGAAGAAGTAGTCATCGCACCACTTTTTGTAACGGGGATAAACGTCTTCGCCGAACGGCTGGCACAGATCTCGCGCCGTGCGGTGCCAGTGAACCGCATCCTCATCAAAGCCGTAGTAGGGCGTTAAGTCAAAGCCGCCGCCAAACCACCAGACCGGGTCAGTGCCCGGTTTTTCCGCGATAAAAAATCGCACGTTGGCGTGACTGGTCGGAATGTAGGGATTCTGCGGATGTACCACCAGCGAGACGCCCATGGCCTCAAAGCTGCGTCCCGCAAGCTCGGGGCGATGGGCGGTAGCCGAGGCCGGCATTGCCTCGCCGTGAACGTGGGAGAAGTTGACGCCCGCTTGCTCGAAAATACCGCCGTTACGCAGCACCCGGCTGCGCCCGCCGCCGCCTGCTTCACGCTGCCAGTTATCCTCAACAAACTCGGCGCCGTCTACGGCGGATAACTGCTGGCAAATATCATCTTGCAGGCTGAGCAGGAACTGTTTTACGCGCTGTGCATCGGGCTTCATGGTTAACGTTTCTTCGAGTGTGCTTTCTGGTTATCAAACCAGTGGAAATAGCTGATGATGCCATTGGCGATAGCGGTGGCGATTTTCTGGCGAAATGCCGCCGTACCTAGCAGACGTTCTTCTTCCGGGTTGGTAATGAACGAGGTTTCGACCAGTACCGACGGAATTGATGGTGATTTTAGCACCACGAAGGCGGCTTGTTCCGTGCTGCGACTGTGAAGACGATGTACCGGCTTGATCTTCTTGAGAATATGCGAGCCTAACGTCAGGCTGTTTTTAATGGTATCCGTTTGCACCAGATCGAACAGCACCTGCTGCAGCAAATGGTCTTTATCGGTGGTCTTCTTCCCGGCCACTTCATCGGCCCGGTTTTCACGATCGGACAGATACTTCGCCATGGCGCTACTGGCACCGCGATTGGACAACGCAAAGACCGACGCACCTGCAGCGCTCGGATTGGTAAAACCGTCGGCGTGGATCGACATGAACAGGTCAGCGCCATGCTTATGAGCGATCTCGACGCGATCGTAAAGCGGAATAAATGTATCGCCGGAGCGCGTCAGGCGCGCATCAATCCCCTGGTTGCGTAGAATCGAGCGCACGTTTTTGGCAATCGCCAGTACCACGTGCTTTTCCTTCGACCCATTGCGACCAATTGCGCCTGTATCAATCCCTCCGTGACCCGGATCAAGGACAACAACGCGCTTAGCGCCGGCTTTTTTCGCTTTCGGTTTGCTGTGTCCATTGCTGGTCTTAAGCGCTTCTTCTTTAGCGATGGCTTGCGACATGCCTGACAGCGTTAGGGCGGCCAGCCCGGCTTTCAACACCTGGCGGCGCGATGTGAGTGTTTTTAGTGGTTTAAAAGTGCTCATACGGCCTGAGTTGTAAAAAAAGGTTCTAAACGTTATATCGTATCGCGTTGTCCGTTGCGACGGATCGGGATAAGAATTGTTTTACTTTTCATTTCAATACGTGACAATTCCGTATTATGCCATTTTTTCCGCCGCTTCGCGTCAGATATTGGCTAAATCAGCCGTTCGCGCCATAATCGCTTTTTAACGTCCTGAAAAGGTAACCAATACCATGGAAATACGCGTTTTTCGCCAGGAAGATTTCGAAGAGGTGATCACCCTCTGGGAGCGCTGTGATTTGCTGCGTCCATGGAACGACCCTGAAATGGACATTGAGCGTAAAGTCAATCATGACGTCAGCTTGTTCCTGGTCGCTGAAGTGAATGGCGAGGTGGTCGGTACGGTGATGGGCGGATATGACGGGCATCGCGGCTCGGCCTATTACCTGGGCGTGCATCCTGAGTTTCGCGGTCGCGGCATTGCCAATGCGCTGCTCAACCGGCTGGAGAAAAAGCTCATTGCCCGCGGTTGTCCGAAGATTCAAATCATGGTGCGTGACGATAATGACGTCGTACAGGGTATGTATGAACGTCTGGGCTATGAACATGCGGATGTACTCAATCTGGGCAAGCGTTTGATCGAAGATGAAGAGTACTGAGTTTCATCCGGCCGACTATGACGCTCATGGGCGTCTGCGCCTGCCTTTTCTCTTCTGGTGCGTGCTGCTGCTGCAGGCGCGCACCTGGGTTCTGTTTGTGATTGCCGGTTCTTCCCGTGAGCAGGGCAACACGCTGCTGAATCTGTTTTATCCCGATCACGACGCTTTCTGGCTGGGTTTGCTTCCCGGCGTTCCTGCGGTATTGGCATTTTTACTCAGCGGGCGACGCTTTGCATTTCCGGTGGTATGGCGCTGGCTGCGAGGATTACTGATCCTCGCTCAACT
>NZ_SZWS01000012.1:8218-12249 GCF_005281245.1 Citrobacter sp. wls826 | reverse complement strand
ATGTGGCTGGCAGGCGATCCGGTCAACGGCGTCGGGCTGGCGCTGCTGGTGGCGGATGTCGTTGCGCTGATCTGGCTGTTAACTAATCAACGTCTGCGCGCCTGTTTTTCCCTCGAGAAAGAATAACGGCACTTTTTGGCGAAACCGGACTCCAAGCAACGTTGATAAATAAGGAAGGAAGTGAAATGAAATCACTGCGTTTGACTTTATGCGCGATGCCGCTGCTATTGACCGGGTGTTCAACGTTGTCATCGGTGAACTGGTCTGCCGCCAATCCGTGGAACTGGTTTGGTTCTTCAACGCAGGTCACTGAGCAGGGCGTCGGAGCGTTAACTGGCGCAACCCCGCTGGATGAAAAAACCATTGCTGATGCGCTGGACGGTGATTACCGCCTGCGTAGTGGGATGAAGACCGATAACGGTAATGTGGTGCGCTTTTATGAAGCGATGAAAGATGACAAGCTGGCGATGGTTATCAATGGCAATCAGGGAACGATTAGCCGT
Source organism: Citrobacter sp. wls826 (assembly GCF_005281245.1). Lineage (NCBI taxonomy): Bacteria > Pseudomonadati > Pseudomonadota > Gammaproteobacteria > Enterobacterales > Enterobacteriaceae > Citrobacter > Citrobacter sp. wls826. Next base: position 11,746 of record NZ_SZWS01000012.1, on the reverse strand, counting down.
ATTGATGTAGTCGACAGCGATATTCCCTCTTCTGCGGGTGTCGAAATCGGTACACCGTTTAGCGACCTTTACACTAAAGCCTTTGGTAATTGTCAGAAGGCGACTGGCGATGACAGCGCGGGCGTTGAATGCAAAGCTGAGGGAAGTCAACATATTAGCTACGTCTTTTCCGGTGAGTGGAGCGGGCCTGAGGGCTTAATGCCGTCTGACGATACGTTGAAAGCATGGAAAGTAAGCAAAATTATCTGGCGGCGTTAATTTGCGTCTGAACAAATCGGCTTGTTAAAAAAACAGGTAGAATAGCGCCCATCAATGCCACGATGTCGTGGCATCTTTTTTTCAGGAGGAACAATGTCTCAGGTTCAGAGTGGCATTTTGCCAGAACATTGCCGTGCGGCGATTTGGATTGAAGCCAATGTTAAAGGCGACGTTGAGGCCCTGCGTGGGGCCAGCAAAACCTTCGCCGATAAGCTGGCGACCTTTGAAGCGAAGTTCCCGGATGCGCATCTGGGCGCGGTTGTTGCTTTTGGCAACAACACCTGGCGTACACTGAGCGGCGGCGTTGGCGCAGAAGAGTTAAAAGACTTTATCCCTTACGGTAAAGGTCTTGCCCCAGCCACCCAGTATGATGTGCTGATTCATATTCTCTCTTTGCGTCATGACGTGAATTTCTCCGTTGCACAGGCGGCAATGGAAGCCTTTGGCGACTGTATTGAAGTCAAAGAAGAGATCCACGGTTTCCGTTGGGTTGAAGAGCGCGATCTCAGCGGCTTTGTTGACGGAACGGAAAACCCGGCAGGCGTTGAAACGCGCCGTGAAGTCGCGGTTATTAAAGATGGCGTGGATGCTGGCGGCAGCTATGTGTTTGTGCAGCGTTGGGAACATAACCTGAAGCAGCTTAACCGCATGAGCATTCATGACCAGGAAATGATGATTGGGCGTACCAAGGAAGCCAACGAAGAGATCGACGGTGATGACCGTCCGGTTACCTCTCACCTGAGCCGTGTCGATCTCAAAGAAGATGGTAAAGGACTGAAAATTGTGCGCCAGAGCCTGCCATACGGCACCGCCAGCGGTACGCACGGCCTCTATTTCTGTGCCTATTGCGCCCGTTTGCACAACATCGAGCAGCAACTGCTGAGCATGTTTGGCGACACTGACGGCAAGCGCGACGCGATGCTGCGCTTCACTAAACCGGTGACCGGCGGCTATTATTTCGCGCCATCGCTGGATCGTTTGCTGGCCCTGTGATTTTTTTATGCCAGATGGCGCTGATGCCGCCATCTGGCACAATATAGCTCTCCCCCGAATCACCCAACGTCCGCTATGCTGATGATGCACTTGCGTTGACGCTCATCCTGAAAAATTACCTCCCACGTTCATTATTATTTATCTGCCAGTTTCTCGGTTATGACAACGGTATTAAATGGAATTATTTAGAATTAATAAACTATTAATACCAATTTATTACTTTAAAAATTCTGAATATATCTGAATTAAATCACAATTTAAATGTGAGGAAGATCAGGTTTTTTAATGCAATTTATGAAAACAAAATAAATAATAAGTGTAATTAATTTCGCCATAAATTGATTTAATGCCTTCATTTGTTGACAATTAAAATGACTGTCTTGTAATCTGAAAATGACCGAAAAATAACGGAATTTATATTTAACCATTTTGCAACAAAGGGTCATCGGAGGTTTTATGTCTACAAAATTATGGGGTGGGCGTTTTGATATGCCTACAAATAAACTGGTCGAATCTTATAATGCGACAATTATGCTGGAACAACGTCTCTGCCCTTTTGATATTCAGGGGAGTATTGCTCACGCCACTATGCTGGGCCGTCAGGGGATTATCACGCAGGATGAAGCGAATGCGATTATTGGCGGGTTAAGGCAGGTCAATAAAGAGATTGAGGAAGGGCAATTCGTTTTTGATACCGTTGATGAAGATATTCATATGGCGATAGAAAGACGTATGACAGAAATAATTGGTCCTGTAGGCGGGAAGCTACATACCGGCCGCAGTCGTAATGACCAGACGACTGTCGATTCGAAAATGCACATGAGATCGACTATTCGTGAAATTCAGCAGGATATCGTTCATCTACAAAAAGTTATTATCAGCAAAGCTGAAAATAACATTAATGCGATCATGCCTGGCTATACTCATTTACAGACCGGTCAGCCTATTCTGCTGTCGCACTGGATAATGGCATATTATTGGATGTTACGCCGTGACTGGACTCGTTTTGCAGACCTTTATCAACGCATGGGGGAATGCCCTTTAGGTTCAGCAGCCCTTGCCGGTACTACTTTCCCCATTGATCGTGATTTCACGGCTAAAGAGCTTGGCTTTGACAAACCGACTGAAAACAGTATTGATTCTGTCAGCGATCGTGACCATATGGTTGAATTCACTGCCGCCGCTGCTATGTGCTTTATGCATCTTACCCGTTTGTCAGAAGAACTGGTTTTATTCTCAAGTCAGGATTTTAAATTTATTGAGCTTTCAGATGATTTCTGTACCGGTTCCAGCATCATGCCACAGAAGAAAAACCCCGACGTGGCTGAAAAAATGCGCGGCAAAGGGGGGCGTATGTACGGAAATCTAATGGCGATGTTAACCATTATGAAAGGTATCCCTCTGGCCTATAATACTGATATGAGTGAGGATAAAGAGCAGGTCTATGACTCTATGGATACCTTACAGACCAGTCTGAAAATTATGGCGCCGATGCTCGAAAAAATGGTTATTCTTTCAGATAATACTCGCAGCGCAGCGGCAAGAGGATTTTCAAACGCAACCGATATGGCTGACTACCTGGTTCGTAAAGGCATTCCTTTTAGAGAAGCTCACCATATTGTTGGCAGTGCTGTTAATTACTGTATAAAACATAGAAAAATGTTGGAAGAGCTTACTCTGGATGAATTCCACACATTTGATGATAAAATCGAAAATGATATTTATGAGAGTATATCTCTCGAAGCATGTATTAAATCAAGAATGTCTTATGGTGGCACAGGGACTGATGCTGTTAAAAAACAGATCGAAATTGCTAAATCATATTTAAACTAATCCCGAGCATAGTAATTAATATCTCCCGGATGCAATATCCGGGAGACGCTTTGAGGTGAAAAATGGATGCTTTATTTTTTATACAATTATTTATTGTACTCGCCTGTATTGGTATAGGCGGGCGTTATGGCGGAATGGGGCTGGGTGCTGGTGGAGGACTGGGTGTTGCAATATTAGTTCTGGGTTTTGGACTAAAACCCTCCGCACCATCTATTACTGCAATGCTAATTATTATTTGTGTGATTGGCGCTGTCAGCGTATTACAGGCCGCTGGTGGGCTTGATTACCTGGTGCGCGTGGCTGAAAAATTACTCCGTAAAAAACCACAGGCAATTACTTTTGTTGCCCCCATATTAACTTCTATATTTACGCTATTCTGTGGGACTACTTACGTTGCTTTCTCTTTGTATCCGGTTGTCGCTGAAGTTGCTGCTGAAGCAAAGG
>NZ_SZWS01000012.1:0-8136 GCF_005281245.1 Citrobacter sp. wls826 | reverse complement strand
AGTGTCGCGGTTGCTGCCAGTCCGATGAGTGCGGCAACCGCGGGGATGCTGGCTATTCTGCATGAATATGCCGGGATTAGCCTTGGGCAAATACTGACAATTGCTCTCCCATCATTCTTTATGGCAGCTATTGTTACCAGCTTTTCTGTTTATAAACGCGGAAAAGAGCTGGAGGATGATCCGGAATTCCAGAGGAGAGTTGCTGCTGGCGAATATGAGTTCATGCATACAGAGCAGAAAAAAGAATTTGTTGCTTCAGCTGGCGCTAAAAAAGGTGTCGTTATCTTTGCGATTGGTGTGGTACTGGTACTTATTTTAGGTTCTTTTACTGAGTTACTCCCTTCCTGGGATGGAAAAAGACTGTCAACCCCAATGGTTATTCAGATGGTCATGTTGACAGCCGCGTTGTTTATTATGATTGTCAGTAAAGTACCAAGTAGTACCTTGAATAGCGGCTCAGTCTTCCGTGCAGGTTTGATGGGAGTGGTAGCAATACTCGGCGTTTCATGGATGACGGCGACGTTTTTTGATGCCTATCAGCCAGAACTGATTAAGGTCTTTGGTGGCATTGTCAATGATGCACCAATGCTATTTGGTGTGGTTGTATTCTTGTTCTCGCTGGTCATTATGAGCCCGGCGGCGACGGTAGCTGCCATCATGCCACTCGGTGTTACCTTAGGTATTCCAGCCCCGTTTCTTATCGCTATTTTTGCTTGTACCTGTGGTGACTTTATTATACCGGGAGCAAATCAAATCGGCTGTGTTGCATTTGATCGAACAGGTACCACAAAGATTGGACGCTTTGTTGTCAACCATAGCTATATTCGTCCGGGCTTTGTGATGGTTATCTCTCAGGTAATTTTTGCTTATCTCATTGCTCAGGTTGTTCTGTAAAGTACATTCTATGGAAAATTGCAGTGGTGCTATTCAGAAGTGAGTACCAGGCATCCTCTCTGAATTCATTCAGGGGGGATGCCATGAAGAAAAGGTTTACCACAATTAAATTGCTCTCTCACTACATCAGCATTTTGGAAAAAAGGAAGCAAAAAAGGGTTGATGCTACAACGGTGACAAGACCAGGTAGCATGTAGCTGTGATTAACCACATACTTGCCAATTCGAGTTGTCCCGGTACGATCAAACGCCACACAGCCAATCTGTGCCCCCCCTGGAATAATGAATGATCCACAAGTCAGCGGGAGCAGGGCGACCAGGGTTTCTGCCGGATATCCCATTAACACGCCAGCGGGGAGTAGCGCTACAGCAGTCGCTGCGGGGCTATAAATTACGGCTGAAAGACCAAAAACAATAATGCCGAACAAGACTGGATTCTGAAAACCGTGGAAAGCCGTGTTAAATAACTCGTGCCATGCCTCAAAAAAGGAGTTCATCATCCATGACAGACCAAATATGGCGACAACACCCACAAGACCAGCTTTAAAAACAGAACCTGAATCGAGTTTTGACGGAGAAATTCGACATACCATCATAATAATACATGCTGTTGTCAGCATAACTATTTGCAGCGTGGTAGGGATACTCATACGTTCCATTCCGGTACCGTTATTCCACTCAGGACGTAATTCAGGAATTGAACCCATAAGTACGACCAGAATGATACCGGTAAGGAAAATCAGCAATCCTCTCTTCGCCTCTTTTGTCACTATATTGGCTGTTCGCTCTTCAGCTTTTACTGATTCAAACTCACCTTCAGCAACCCTGCGTTGGAATTCCGGATCATTTTTAAGCTCATGACCTCTTTTAAAGACGAACAGGCAGCCGACAACGCAGCCAAGGAACGTTCCGGGAACGGTGACTAGCAAGATATCTAAAGCAGAGACATGTAATCCAGCAAGGACAGCAATTGTCCCTGTAACGACCGCACTGACCGGGCTGGCAATAAGCCCAAAATTGGCAGCGATTACTGACATCGACATGGCTCTCTCTGGCCGTACCCTGGCATCTGCTGCAATTTCAGCAATGACTGGATAAACCGAAAAGGCAACATATCCTGTTCCGCAGATAGCAGTAAAAAGGTAAGCGACTGCGGGGCCGAGGAAAGTGATAGCGCCCGGCCACTTTCTGAGGATCCGTTCTGCCATCGTAACGAATAAATCAAGCCCGCCAGCCGCCTGGAGGATTGTGATGCAAGTGATAACCGCAAGGATAATAGAAATAACAGTGAAAGGAGGTGAGTCGGGAGGGAGTCCAAAACCAAAAGTCAGGATAGCGAGTCCTAACCCGCCAGCAGCCCCCAGGCCAATCCCACCAAAACGCCCACCTATACCGATACATATAAGTACTATCGCAAACTGAGTTACGAATAACACCATAATTAATTCCTTTTTATTAACAAATGGCTTGGTATAATTTGAATAATAGGGGCTATAATCTTACCATAACAGTATATTAAGCAATCTAACTTATTAGATTATTTATACTCATCAGTTTTGCAGCACTTTAATCCGAGAGTGTTTATGGATAACAAAAACGAACTGTTTGAAAGTATTAAAAATTATCTGCTTGATGATGCTAACCGCAATGCTGATGGTCGCATTGAAACTGAAACTGAGCTTGCCGTTCGTTTTAATACATCAAGATATAAAGTTCGTCAGGCGCTCAGCACACTGGTACAGATGGGAATGTTGGAACGATCTCCTCGTCGTGGCAGCGTCTTGAAGAATTTGGAACAGCACAACATAAATCACCAGTTGTTAATGCAGTTTGATTTGTCTGGGTTTGATATCACGGAATTTACAGAGGCAAGGATCCTGATTGAGTGCGCGATTATCCCTCTGGCAACACGTAGAATTTTTCCGGCGATGCTCTCCAAACTTGAAAATGAGCTAAGGCTTATTGAAGAGAATGCGGATAACCCCCAGGTGGCCGATCGTCACGATAGAGATTTTCATTTGCTCTTGCTACAGGCGAGTGGCAACCGGGTGCTGCAGGTTTTCTCTGATGTCCTCATTACTTATTTTGAGAAAACAAGGGAGTCGTTACCTGCGAACGATCGTCAGTATTTTCTTGATACGGCGGCAAAACAGAGGGAAATACTGCTTCATATTAAAAAAGGGGATGCGCAGATGGCATCGGAGTTGATGAGAGCCCATTTGCTGGAAAAACGGCTGTAAGTCTTCTGTTAACCTGGTCAGAGCATGTTTACCGTTGGGTCCCCGCAATGCCGGGGACTTTTTTTACCTGAGATTAACCTGATTTAGTGAGCTATTCCTCAGCACTTATTTGTTATTGCTGTATCTTCTGCGTGAATGAAGCGAATGCTTCATATTCAAAAGGAGAATATTGAAATGGGAAAACTCACGGGCAAAACAGCATTGATTACGGGCGCATCTCAGGGTATTGGCGAAGGGATCGCCAGAACATTTGCCCGCCATGGCGCGAACCTAATCCTGCTGGATATCTCCGATGAGATTGAAAAACTGGCGGATGAGTTGGCTGGGCGCGGACACCGTTGCACCGCCGTACACGCTGACGTCAGAGATTTTGCGTCGGTCACGGAAGCGGTAAAACGCGCGAAGAAGATTGAAGGCAAAATCGATATTCTGGTCAACAATGCGGGCGTATGTCGCCTCGGCAACTTCCTTGATATGAGCGATGAAGATCGCGATTTCCACATTGATATCAACATTAAAGGTGTCTGGAACGTGACGAAAGCCGTTCTGCCGGAGATGATTGCGCGCAAAGACGGGCGCATCGTGATGATGTCATCTGTGACCGGCGATATGGTTGCCGATCCGGGCGAAACGGCCTACGCGCTGTCGAAAGCCGCAATCATCGGTTTGACCAAATCTCTGGCGGTGGAATACGCGCAGTCCGGCATTCGCGTTAATGCTATTTGCCCGGGCTACGTTCGTACGCCGATGGCGGAAAATATCGCTCGTCAGTCTAATCCGGAGGATCCTGAATCCGTATTAGTCGAAATGGCAAAAGCGATCCCGATGCGCCGCTTGGCCTGCCCACTTGAGGTTGGTGAACTGGCGGCATTCCTGGCGTCGGATGAGTCCAGTTACTTGACTGGCACGCAAAACGTGATTGATGGCGGCAGCACCCTGCCTGAAAGCGTTAGCGTCGGCGTCTGATTGATGCCGGTCTCCTCCCCGTGCGCTGGGGAGGAGGTACCCTTATTCTCTTTTCAACTTTCAAATCATCAAACGGTATATAAAACCGTTACTCCTTTAGCACTGGTTATAAATATGATGACCATAAGAAAGTCATTAAATTTATAAGGGTGCGCAATGGCCGTTAACTTACTGAAAAAAAGAACCCTGACGCTGGCAACAATGCTGCTGCTGGTGGGTCAGGCGCAGGCAACGGAGCTGCTGAACAGTTCATACGATGTCTCTCGCGAGCTGTTTGCCGCCCTTAACCCGCCGTTTGAACAGCAATGGGCGAAGGATAACGGCGGTGACAAACTGACGATTAAACAATCTCATGCCGGGTCATCAAAACAGGCGCTGGCGATTCTGCAGGGGCTGAAAGCCGATGTGGTGACCTATAACCAGGTGACCGATGTACAGATCCTGCATGACAAAGGCAAGCTGATCCCGGCCGACTGGCAAAGCCGTCTGCCGAATAACAGTTCGCCATTCTATTCCACCATGGCGTTTTTGGTGCGTAAGGGTAACCCGAAGAATATCCACGAATGGAACGACCTGGTTCGCCCGGACGTGAAACTGATTTTCCCGAATCCGAAAACCTCCGGTAACGCGCGTTATACCTATCTGGCTGCGTGGGGCGCGGCAGATAAAGCGGATGGTGGGGATAAAGCCAAAACTGAACAGTTCATGACCCAGTTTCTGAAAAACGTGGAAGTGTTTGATACCGGCGGTCGCGGGGCAACCACCACATTCGTGGAACGCGGTCTGGGCGATGTGCTGATCACCTTTGAATCAGAAGTGAACAACATCCGTAAACAGTATGAAGACCAGGGCTTCGAAGTGGTGGTGCCGAAGGTCAACATTCTGGCGGAGTTCCCGGTGGCCTGGGTAGATAAAAATGTGCAGGCTAACGGTACTGAAAAAGCGGCAAAAGCGTACCTGAACTGGCTGTACAGCCCGCAGGCGCAAACCATCATTACCGATTTCTACTACCGCGTGAATAACCCGCAGGTGATGGACAAACTGCAGGATAAATTCCCGCAGACCGAACTTTTCCGCGTGGAAGACAGGTTTGGCTCGTGGCCTGAGGTAATGAAAACGCACTTTGTCAGCGGCGGTGAGTTGGACAAACTGTTGGCGGCGGGGCGTAAGTAAATGTTTGCTGTTTCTTCCCGACGCGTACTGCCCGGCTTCACCTTGAGCCTGGGCACCAGCTTACTGTTTGTCTGCCTGATTTTGCTGCTGCCGCTTAGCGCGCTGGTGATGCAATTGGCGCAAATGAGCTGGGCGCAATACTGGGATGTGATTACCAACCCGCAGGTGGTGGCGGCTTATAAAGTGACGCTGCTGTCGGCGTTTGTGGCGTCGATTTTTAACGGCGTGTTTGGTTTGCTGATGGCGTGGATCTTAACCCGCTATCGCTTTCCGGGCCGTACGCTGCTGGATGCGCTGATGGATCTGCCGTTTGCGCTGCCTACGGCGGTAGCAGGTCTGACGCTGGCATCGCTGTTTTCGGTCAACGGTTTCTACGGCGAGTGGCTGGCGAAGCTGGATATTAAAGTGACCTACACCTGGCTTGGCATTGCGGTGGCGATGGCTTTTACCAGCATTCCATTCGTGGTGCGTACCGTGCAGCCGGTGCTGGAAGAGTTAGGTCCGGAGTATGAAGAAGCGGCGGAAACGCTCGGCGCTACGCGCTGGCAGAGCTTTCGTAAAGTGGTACTGCCGGAGCTGTCTCCCGCGCTAGTCGCGGGCGTTGCGCTCTCGTTTACCCGCAGCCTCGGTGAGTTTGGCGCGGTTATCTTTATCGCCGGAAACATCGCATGGAAAACGGAAGTGACCTCGCTGATGATTTTTGTTCGTTTGCAGGAGTTTGACTACCCGGCCGCCAGCGCGATTGCATCTGTGATCCTCGGGGCTTCGTTGCTGCTGCTGTTTTCAATTAACACCCTGCAAAGTCGCTTTGGTCGACGCGTGGTAGGTCACTGATGGCAGACATTACCCAATTGAAACGTTATGGCGCACCCCGCATCAACTGGGGGAAATGGTTTCTGATCGGCACGGGCATGCTGGTATCCGCATTTATTTTGCTGGTGCCGATGGTTTACATCTTCGTGCAGGCGTTCAGCAAGGGGTTGATGCCGGTATTACACAACCTGGCTGATCCGGACATGCTGCACGCCATCTGGCTGACGGTGCTGATTGCGCTGATTGCGGTGCCGGTAAACCTGGTGTTTGGCGTGTTACTGGCCTGGCTGGTGACCCGCTTTAACTTCCCTGGACGCCAGTTGTTGCTCACGTTACTGGATATTCCGTTTGCCGTTTCACCGGTGGTCGCCGGCCTGGTCTATCTGCTGTTTTACGGCTCTAACGGCCCGCTTGGCGGATGGCTGGATGAACACAACCTGCAAATTATGTTTGCCTGGCCGGGAATGGTGCTGGTGACGGTGTTCGTGACCTGTCCGTTTGTGGTGCGCGAACTGGTGCCGGTGATGTTAAGCCAGGGCAGCCATGAAGATGAGGCGGCGGTTCTGCTTGGCGCATCCGGCTGGCAAATGTTCCGTCGCGTTACGCTGCCGAATATCCGTTGGGCATTGCTGTACGGTGTAGTGCTGACCAACGCCCGTGCGATTGGCGAGTTCGGCGCGGTATCGGTGGTTTCTGGCTCGATTCGCGGTGAAACTTTGTCTCTGCCGTTACAGATTGAATTACTGGAGCAGGACTACAACACTGTCGGCTCCTTTACCGCCGCGGCGCTATTAACGCTGATGGCGATTATTACCTTGTTTTTGAAGAGCATGTTGCAATGGCGCCTGGAAAACCAGGAGAAGCGCGCGCAGCAGGAGGAAAATCATGAGCATTGAGATTGCCAATATTAAGAAGTCTTTTGGTCGCACACAGGTGCTGAACGATATCTCGCTGGATATTCCTTCAGGTCAGATGGTCGCCCTGTTGGGGCCTTCTGGATCGGGCAAAACCACGCTGCTGCGCATCATCGCCGGGCTGGAGCATCAGTCCAGCGGGCATATCCGTTTCCACGGCACTGACGTCAGCCGTTTGCACGCCCGCGACCGTAAGGTGGGGTTCGTGTTTCAGCACTATGCGCTGTTTCGTCATATGACTGTTTTCGACAATATCGCTTTTGGTCTGAGTGTTCTGCCACGGCGTGAGCGCCCGAATGCGGCGACGATCAAAGCAAAAGTGACCAAACTGCTGGAGATGGTTCAACTGGCTCATCTGGCGGACCGTTTCCCGGCACAGCTCTCCGGGGGGCAAAAGCAGCGCGTGGCGTTGGCGCGTGCGCTGGCGGTAGAGCCGCAGATCTTGTTGCTCGACGAGCCGTTTGGCGCGCTCGATGCTCAGGTGCGTAAAGAACTGCGTCGCTGGCTACGTCAGTTGCATGAAGAGCTGAAGTTCACCAGCGTGTTTGTTACCCACGATCAGGAAGAAGCGACGGAAGTCGCAGACCGCGTGGTGGTGATGAGCCAGGGTCATATTGAGCAGGCTGATGCGCCCGATCAGGTATGGCGCGAACCGGCTACCCGTTTTGTCCTGGAATTTATGGGTGAAGTTAACCGCCTGCAAGGGACGATTCGCGGTGGACAATTCCACGTGGGCGCACATCGCTGGCCGTTGGGCTATACGCCGGGCTATCAGGGTCCGGTGGATCTGTTCTTGCGTCCGTGGGAAGTGGACGTCAGCCGTCGTACCAGTCTGGATTCACCGTTGCCGGTACAGGTGCTGGAAGCCAGTCCGAAAGGACACTACACCCAATTAGTTGTGCAACCTTTGGGGTGGTATAACGAACCGCTGACGGTGATTATGCAGGGCGATGATTCCCCGAACCGCGGCGAACGTCTGTTTGTTGGGCTGCAAAATGCGCGTTTGTATAATGGCGACCAGCGTATTGAAACGCGTGAAGAGGAACTTGCCCTGGCGCAAAGTGCCTGATAGGTTAATTCGTATAGTTATCATCCGGTGGCGCTGCGCTTACCGGGCTTAACGGGTGGTGCATGACC
>NZ_SZWS01000011.1:0-1182 GCF_005281245.1 Citrobacter sp. wls826 | reverse complement strand
ACAGTCTGTTATCACGGGCTGATGCCTGACTCTCAGATGACCGGATGGGCATTTTCGACAAGACAGGTGATATGTGATGGTGGTTATCTTCTTCTGTACCACAGAAGATACCTTATGGTGAGGGAGGAAAATATGACGACAACGATAACAACGAATGTTGCCAGGTTTGCAGACGCTCAAATTAAAGCCTACCGCGACCTGGCACAAAAAGCGACGGGGGCTGGCGAAACTGGCCGCCAGGACAGCGGTGTGGGAGCTGCCCTGAAGCGTTTCTTTTATAAACTGGATTTTTTGCTGAAGTATGGTCGTTTCCCTTCCGGGGCTGATGCCACCAGTCCGGATGCACTGCCGGAGGAACTCAGGGGACTGAGGGAATTTCTTGAAACTTCACAGTGTGCGGGGGAGAGCTATATCCTGCAGAAGGATATAAACACCCGGTACCGCTTTATCTGGTCTGATACCGGCGAAATAACTGTGACAGAGGAGAGGCGTTGTTCCTCGCCGGCCGGAACCAAAACGGGGTATGCCTGTAAGGATATATGGCGTGATGAACACTATTCACAACTGTGTGGGAGAGATGAGCTGTTGTCTTCCCTGAATGGCGCTAACCGGGCTCCCGCAGAAGAACCTGCTGAGGCCCAGGCGCTTGGGGAGGGGGATTTATGCAAAACAGATACTCCGTACCCGACACGTCATTCCGCGAATTTGGACACGAGGACGGGGATAATAACATGGGATGATGGCTCGCAGTCCGTCTTGCCCCCTGGCTGGGAACGCGATTTTGCCTCAGGCAAGGTCACGAAAAGAATCTGGACACATGAGTAACAGATTATAACTGTACGGAAAACAACTGACAGTACTGTTACTATGCAATAAGGCAGTTTGTCGCGACCTGCCTTATTGCTATATGGTACCCTGTCGTGGCAACCGGCTCGTCGGAAAAACAGGTGACAATATAGTTTTTTACGGCACCGGAAGCCGGGCGAGTATCTGCGTCTGCTTTCTCACGGCTATGGCGGCTCAGGGCTATATTGTGGCGGCTGTCGACCATCCCGGAACACCTGCACTTAACAAACAGCCGCAGAATCTCCGACGGACGATGGTGAGAATTACCTCTGTCTCCTCTCTTGCCGGAAAGAGTTGATGTGCAGAGAATCGCATCGCAACAGCCGGTCACTCTCT
>NZ_SZWS01000019.1:29483-38822 GCF_005281245.1 Citrobacter sp. wls826 | reverse complement strand
TGGTCATTGTGCCTTCAATGACCATCGGCGCGCCGAACATAATGATGGCGGCGTAGACCAGGCTTTGTACCGACATGCCCCAGCCAATCAGCCCCTGAGTCAGCTTGCGCGTGCGCAGCCCGGACTCTCCGGTAATACGGATGTAGCTGTTCCACTGTTGTAAAAAGCGGTTTTCCGCCTGCATCAGCTTGATATCTTCCAGCCCCTGAACGCTCTCGACCAGCACCGCGTTGCGCAGGGTGGATTCATGCGCTGCCTGGTTGGCGAGCACCGCCAGTTTCTTCTGTAACAGCAAACCAGGCAGGATCATCAGCAGGGCCGAGACGGGGGCTATCCACGCCAAGGGCGGGGCGATAAAGGCCAGCACCACGATAAACAAAAAGAAAAACGGTAGATCGACAATCGTCGACAGGGTCGAGGAGGTGATCATCTCGCGAACCTGTTCCAGCTCGCGCAGTTGAGAAATAAAGCTCCCCGTCGAGCGGGGAACGGCGCTGTTGCGCAGCCGCAATGCGTGGCTGAACACGCGATCGGAAATGCGCATATCGGCGCGTTTGCCGAGCAGGTCCATTATGTGGGTACGCGCTTCGCGCAGCAAAAAGCCAAACAGCACCGCCACCAGAACGCCGGTGGAGAGAACATACAGCGTTGGATAAGACTGGGCGGGGATCACCCGATCATAGACCTGCATCGAAAAGATAATCCCGGCGAGCGACAGGACGTTAATCAGAAAGGCGGCAACCATGACCGGCAGGTAAGGGCGGATGTCCTGTAACACCAGTTCGCGCATCCAGTCGGGCTTGAAGCGCGAAATATAGCGGTCTACCCGACTGTCCTTCAGCGCTGACAGCGGGCGCAGCGCGGTAATGCTCACGATCTCCGGCAGAAGTTCTGCAACTGTGAGTCGGTTACGCTGGCCCTCTTCGGCGATGATAAAAACATCCAACGTATCTTCACCGTTGAAATGTTCTATCACCATCAGTTGGCCGTCGCGCAGTTCCGCCACCACCGGCAGACGCCACTGGCCCAACGCCTGCGTGGCGGTATCCAGCGCATGAAATGACAGCCCCGCCTGACGCGCCAGCTGCGACAGGGCCATAGCTCGGCTTTTTCCCGCAAACCACGGGGCGTTGGCCTGGATTGCACCGGGCGAACAGGCAACGCGATAGTGGCTGGCAATATGCGTCATCGCCAGCGCCCACTGGCTCAGGGCGTGTTCGCCAATCGCATCTTCCGCATGTGTATCGACGTCGCTCATAGCTTTATCTCCACCGATTGAATACTGCGGTTATTTAAGGCGAACGCCTGGCGAAGCGAGCCGGTGTTATAGAGGCAGTTCAACTGGAGCTGGCGCAGCTGGTTTTGAGTCTGGAGTTCAGCAAAACGGGCCTGATATACCTCCTGCTCGGCGTTAAGCACGTCGAGCAGTGGGCGTGACCCGAGGTCCAGATACTGCTGTTGATAAAGCTCGCGCGTTTGTTCACTCAGCCGTTGCTGGCGACGCAGGATCTGCAGGGCAGTGGCGAGGCTCATCGCCTGGCTGCGGGATTCCAGTAATTTCTGCCGCACTTCAAGTCGGGTACGCTGGATGGAGTACTGTGCAGACTCTACCGCGTGACTGGCGGCGTTGCGTCTGGCGGTGAGTCCGCCCCCCTGATACAGCGGCATCTCGACTTTTACCCACGTGGAGTACTGGGTTTTATCGAGCACCTCATGGCTGGGGTATTTGTCGTTGAGATAGTGCTGAACCGACGGCTCGAGGGAGATAGTGGGCGTCATCTGCGCGTTGGCGTAATCGAGATTTGCCTGGGCCACATTCGCCTGCGCCCATGCCGCCAGCACCGCAGGAACCAGCTTATCGTCCGGTTTGACCACATCACAACTGCTGTCCAGTTTGACCGGAAATTCGTTGCTGATGCCGTTAAGCGAGTTCCAGCCGAGGAAGCTCATCAGCGTTGCCTTGCTGCTGTCGAGATTAGCCTGATACTGCGCCAACTGAGAACGTGCAGACTCGATACGCGCATCGGTTTGCACCACGTCGGATAGCGAGGTTGCCCCTTCATCATTGCGTTGACGGGTCAGCCGACCAATACCGTTCAAGGCGCTGAGCTGCTCTTCGGCGGCGTCCACCATTTGCTGCCACGTCTGCACCTGGACTATCGCGTTGGCGGTTGCGTGGGCGATGGTATCAATACTGAGTAACACATTCGCCTGCTGTTGTGCGGAT
This sequence comes from Citrobacter sp. wls826, assembly GCF_005281245.1. Lineage (NCBI taxonomy): Bacteria > Pseudomonadati > Pseudomonadota > Gammaproteobacteria > Enterobacterales > Enterobacteriaceae > Citrobacter > Citrobacter sp. wls826. Next base: position 36,595 of record NZ_SZWS01000019.1, on the reverse strand, counting down.
CCGGCGGTTTCAGCGCGGACCTGGCTTGCCACTTTGCCGAAGTCGTACAGCATTTGCGATACTGAAATAACCAGGGCCGGGCTAAAGCCGTGATCGGTATAAGTATTGCTGTAACCGTTGTTCATCCCGGCAGAAACCTGCGGGTAATATTTTGATTTCGCCACGTCGATCTGCTCATTTTGTGAGAGCAGTTTGCCGATGGATTCACGAATAGAAGGATGCCAGCTCACGGCGCGGCTCACTGCGTCGTTGAGCGTCAGGCTGCCGGGGGCGGCGGCGCTCAGCGGCAGATCGGCAACCGCGCCGTCCAGCGAGGGCAGCATCTGGCTGGTGGCCAGGCCTTCCGGCGTAATAATTTGCGGTTCATCTTCGGCATTCACCCGCAGGGTACAGAGCGTTAATGCCAGCAGTAAGGCAACAGGCGCGACATTTCTCATAGTTTATCCCTTACAAAATACGGCAGCGACGACTGTTATTGCCCCGGACGTCATGGCATCCGGGGCTGTAGTTATGGCGCTTTAACGTTATGCGTTAGCTTCAGGGCACAATGTGATTTTGTTGCACCAGTTCATCGAGCGTGGTGTGTACGTTCTCCAGCGTTATGAGATTGGTTGAGTGATAAGTGTTGCCCGTACCGTCGCGGTCGATGGCAATCACCGTGTTGTTACCGTTGGTGGTCACGGTGAGGTAGTTGCCGAGCGTAGCGTTCTGCCCGTTCCAGCCCACCAGCAGGTCGCCGATATCGATTTTGTCGCCCTGGGCCAGCGAGAAGTTGGTCCAGGTATCGGTAGGTCCAACGCCAACATTGCCAACGTTACCACCGGTAGCGTCGTTGGCGTTGAGCAGGTGATAAATCAGCGTATCGCCGTAGACACTGCCGGTAAAACGATCGGCATCTACGGTGCTTACAACCTGCGGATTCATGTTGATGGTCAACGTAGCGGTATCGGTATGCCCATTCTGATCGTTTAGGGTGTAAGTAAATGTCTCTTTGGTGAGGATGGTGGAAAGTGAGACATCGCTGTTGAGGGCGTAGGTGTAATGACCATCAATGCCAATGGTCAGTTTGCCGTACAGTCCGTTAATGATGGCGCTGGTCGTGCTGCTCAGCGGATCCAGCGTGGCGGTGCTACCACCCGTGCCGTTCACCGTCAGCAAGGTATGCACGCTGGCAATATGGTCCCCATCATAAATGTTGCCGGCGACGCTGTTTGCCGCGGACGTTTCGACGTTCTGCAGGTCGATTATCGTGCCTTTCACGCTAGGGGTGATGGTGATATTCCCCAGCCCTAAAGCCCCGACGCTGCCGGTGTAGTCGAGTCGATAGTTACCGGGGTGCAACATGATCCCCAGGGCAATATCGATATTGCCGCCAATGAGCAATCCACCGTTGAATGAGTTACTGGCAACCTTAACGTTGTTACTGTCATACAGCGCCCAGGTGACGGTCAGTCCGCCCAGCGTCAGACCTGAAGCAACGTTAAAATGCAGTATGGCGTTTTGCACCGCCGTTCCCGTCGCGACCTCAATGACGCCAGTGCCATTTTGTGAGGTGGGAGAAAGGAGTTGGGCGTTCCAACTGGCGTTCCCGACGCTGTTGTCAGCAAACAATCTGGAGGTGTCCGCCTGCGTGGTGACTGCCATCGTGCTACTGATGTCATTTACGGCGTCCAGCGGCTGCGGCGTTGGTTTGATATTCAGCGAGGCGCTGCCGGTATCGCCGTTTGGTGCTCTGACCTTATACACGAAGCTGTCCGGGGTGTTGATACCGTCTGCACCCAGTCCGCTTCTTAGCGTGTAGGTGTAGTTCCCCTTCGCATCGATAGTCAGCGTGCCGTACTGCCCATTAATAGTGGTAGTGCCCGTCCCGTTTACGACGATACCGTTTACTTCGGTGATAACGGTATTGGCCGGAGCCGAGTCGTTGACCAGCAGATTGCCATTGGTTGTCGCACTCAGGCTGTCGACGGCGTAGGTGTGATCGGCCTGAATATTCAGGGTATAGCTGGTCAGCAGCGTCAGGCCGCCGGAAGCGTTAAGTAGGAACAGATAATCGCCACCCGGTAGCGTAATGGTATACGCTGACGAACTTCCGCCCAGTAGGGCAGTGACCCAGTTTGGCTGTACCCGGTACTGCTCATACTGCTGAATTGACTCGTTGAAGCGATAAACATAGAGATCGAAGCCGCCAAGCGTCACGCCGAGAACATTAGCCTGTACGGTCAGCGTGCGGGTTGCGCCATCGTCAACGTTGAACTTAATCGGGTTAGTCAGACCGTTGACCAGACTGACATCCAGCACATTACCCAGTCCGACGTTGGCGAGCGTGAAGCCAGTTTGTTGTGAAGGCAAGTGGTCAACCGCGATGACTTGCGTTCCGTAAGTCAGCGCAGCTACATCGTCTGCCGCGGTTACCGTACTGGTGGTTGGAGCCTGACCGAGCGTTACCACCAGTTTTGCCGAGGAGTGATCGCTGCCATGCGTCAGCGTGTAGGTGAAACTTTCAGAACGACCATACACTGAGATTGACGTATTGGTCAGGGTATAGGTGTAGCTACCGTTCTGATTGATATGCAGAATACCGTATTTCCCTTGCACATCAATGCCGCCCGCCGGGATATTCACAACGTTGCCGTTACCGTCGGTGATGGCGGTGACCAGCGTGCCGGAAGGCGCATTATCCTGCCCGTTGGCGGGATCGGTATCCGTAATGATGTTCCCGGATTCCGTGGTACCGCCGATGATGGTCCCTGCGCTGGCTTTTACCACTGAGACATCAAGGCTGGTGTATGCCCCGGTCGCCAGCAGGTTGGTGTTGTAGCTGACCACGCGGTAATCACCGCCAGTCAGCCCGCTGTAATTGAGCGTTACGCCCGAGGCGCCCAGGGTGAGCAGGCTGGCGAAGTCTGGTTTCCCGGTATCCACCACCGTTACCCAGGCATTCAGCCCGGTGTCAAAGCGCTGGATAACGACTTCAAGCGTGTTTAACAGCGACAGCACCACGCCGGTCGCGGCGGCATTGATCGTAATGGACCCACTGCCGCCAGAAGCGATGCTGAAATTAACGCTTGCCGTATCGTTCCCCAGCACGTTGGCGACATTCCCCAAGGCATTAACCAGCAGGAAACCATAATCGCTTTGATGCTCGGTGCTGACGATAACATCGGTTTGCAGCGGCAGACTGGTGACGTTGTCTTCAGCCAGCAGTGGTAATACCGGTGCGATAGCGCTTGTCGGCGATGAGGTATTGCCAGCCGCATCGGTCGCCGTGGCGGACAGCGACTGACCTTCAATTTGGCGAACCGGCAGGTTGACGCTGTAGACACCGCTGCTGTTGGCGATTGCCGTCACGCTGGTGCCGCCGGGCAGGGAGATAGTGACCGTGCTTCCCGCTTCGGCGACGCCGCTGACGGTGCCGCCATCGGCGCTGATCAGTATCGTTGGCGCGGTCGGTGGCGTGGTGTCCACAATCACGCTGAACGAACTGGACAATCCGCTTGCGCCGTTGGCGTTTGTTGCAGTGGCGGTAAACGCGTGGTTACCTTCGCTGAGCGCCCCGGATGGGGTAAAGCTCCAGATCCCGTTACCGTCTGCGGTCGTGGTGCCCATTAGCACGCCGTTGTTGTACAGGCTGACGATGGCGTTAGCCTGCGCCGTTCCGCTGAGCGTTGGCAGCGTATCATTGGTGGTTTTACCGGGGGCGACGGACCCCGTGATCGTACCGACGTCATCGAGAACGCTGGCAATAACCGGCGCAGGCGGTACGCCAGTAAACGGTGCCAGAACATTACCCGCCGTGCCGATGTTGCCTGCGGCATCCTGGGCGCTGACCTGCAGCGTTTGCCCACTAATTTGCGGTGGGTTCAGCGTGAAGGTGAAATTACCGGAGGCGTTGGCGGTTGCCGTGCCGAGCACCGTTCCACCGCTGGAGGTAATAATGACCGTGCTGTTTGGCTCGGCAACGCCGGTGAGCGTGGTACCGTTGGCGTTTACCGCCAGCCCTGTAGGAATGCCCGGGGCGACGGTATCGACCACGATCGCTGCCGCAGACGATATGCCACTGGTATTACCCGCACTGTCCGTTGCGGTGATGGTAAAGGAGTGGGTACCTTGTGCCAGCGCGGTGGTTGGGGTGTAACTCCAGTTACCGCTGCCGTCCGCCGTCACGCTGATGACAAAGCTGCCGTTATCGTAAATATCGACCCGCGCGTTGGCTTCTGTGGTGCCGTTTAACGTTGGGCGTGCGTCGTTGGTTGGCTGATTAGTGCCAATCGCCCCGGTGTTTGGCCCGACGTCGTCAATAATGCTGCTGATTGAAGGCTGCGTCGGCGCCGTGGTGTCGACCACCACGCTAAAGCCTGCCGTCGCACTGCTGGTGTTGCCCGCCGCATCTGTTGCGGTGACGGTGAAGGTGTGCGATCCATTCGTCAGCGGCGTAGTTGGGGTAAACGACCAACTGTTATTATTTTGCACCAGCGCCGTACCCAGCAGGGTGCTTCCATCATAGATGCTGACGGTGCTGCTTGCCTCGGCGGTACCGTTCAGCGTCGGGCGCGCATCGTTGGTCAGTTGTCCGTTGTTGAGCGCCGCATTGAACACGCCGCCTGCGATATCATCCACCACTGAGACCAGCAGCGGGGCGGATGGCGCAATGGTGTCGACATTAATAATAAACCCGCCGGAGTTGGGACTTACGTTTCCGGCGGCATCGGTGGCGATAGCGGTAAACACATGCTGACCGTTACCCAGCGCGGCAGGCAGATATTCCCAGGTGCCGTCTATCGCCGCAGTTACCGTTGCCAGCAGCGTGCCATTATCGTAGATGGCTACCCGGGCACCGGCTTCCGCCGAGCCGTTGAGTACGGGACGGGTGTCGTTGGTAAAGGCCCCGCTCGACAGCGTTCCGGTTCCCGGTAGCACGTCATCAAAAGCCTGGATAATCGTTGGTGCAAGCGGGGCGACGGTATCAACAACGATGTTAAATCCAGCGGACGTGAGGCTGACGTTTCCGGCAGCGTCGGTGGCTGTCACCGTCAGCGCGTGGTTACCGTTGCCAAGCTCGGTTCCTGGCGTGAAGCTCCAGGCGCCCGTGCCATCCGCTGAGGTAAAGCCGATAAACGATCCGTTATCGTAAACTCTTACCGTGGCATTGGCTTCAGCCGTGCCGCTTAGCGTCGGGAGTGGATCGTTCGTGGCCTGACCGTTGTTCAGATTACCGATCAGCGGGCCGACATCATCTGCAACCTGAGTAATCGCTGGCGTACCAGGCAACACGGTATCCACGATAAGCGCGAAGCCATTGGATGGCTGGCTGGTATTACCGGCGCTGTCGGTGGCGGTGACGGTCAGCGTATGCGGGCCGTTACTGAGTGCATCCGTTGGGGTTAAGCTCCAGGTGCCGTTAGCCCCAACGGTGGTGGTGCCGATGGGCTGACCATCGCTCAGGACGGTTATGGTCGCGCCAATTTCACCGGTGCCGCTCAGGGCCGGACGGGATTCATTCGTGGTCTGCCCGTTGGTTATCGGGCCTGTTGTCGGTGCGGTGCTGTCCTGAACTGTGCTGATGACCGGGATTGACGGGGCAACTGAGTCCAGCTCAATAGTAAACGATGATGATACCCCACCGGAGTTACCTGCCTGATCGGTGGCAACGGTGGTGAATATATGTTGTCCCTGTCCCAGCGGTGCATCCGGTGTGAAGCGCCAGTTGCCTGACTCGTCCACCTGCGCTGTACCGATGGCGACGCCGTTATCACGGATCGTGATGATGGCGCCGATCTCGCCTTTGCCGTTCAGCGTAGGCTGCGCATCGTTCGTCAGTTGTCCGTTGGTCAGCGCTGTATTGCCAGGCTGATCGTCAATTACGGAGGTAATGGTCGGTGCCGCTGGCGGCTGCGTGTCGACGACAACCACAAACGGCGGCGTTGCCGGGCTGATATTGCCCGCGCCATCTGTGACGGTGGCAGTCAGCGAGTGGCTGCCTTCACCGAGAGCAGGCGCAGGCGTAAAGCTCCAGTTGCCGTTTTCATCGCTGATGGTTGTGCCGATGACCGCCCCGTTGTCGCGGATGGTAACAAGCGAATCCGCCTCGGTAACGCCAGCAAGCGTTGGAGTATTATCGTTGGTCAACTGCCCGGAGGTCAGGGTCTGAATCGCACCAACGTTGTCCGTGACTGTCACAATAGAGGGGGCATTCGGCACCAGGGTATCGACAATGATCTGGAAATCACCGGATGGATCTCCCTGGTTGCCTGCGGCATCTGTTGCGCGAGCGGTAAAGATATGGTCGCCTTCTCCCAGCGGAGCGGTCGGGGTAAAACTCCAGAATCCGTTGCTGTTTACCGTGGTAGTGGCATAAGCGATGCCATTATCGTAAAGGGTGATGGTTGCCCCCGCTTCGCCGGTTCCGTTAAACGTTGGGCGGGAATCGTTGGTAATTTGCCCTTTATCCAACGATCCGGTGCCGGGGGCAATATCGTCAATAATGCTGGTGATAGTTGGCACCTGCGGGGGCGTGGTGTCGATGGTGATTGCGTAGTTGGGCGACAGACCACTTGGGGTACCGTCCACCGTTTGTGAAACCGTGAAGTTATAGGTAATGCCGTTAGTCAGCGCAGTGGGTAGCTGATAACTCCATGCGCCAGACACGGCATCGGCGGTTACCGTGGCGATGGATGCGCCATTTTGATAGATAGTCACCGATGCCCCAGCAGTGGCCGTCCCTTGCAGCAGCGGTAAGGTGTCGTTGGTGGTTTTACCGTTGCCAATCACCCCCATGATGGGCGCGATGTCATCAACGATCTCAAGAGTCGGTGGATGCGGAACGCTGGAGGTAGCGGCGTTAAACGTTGTAGGGTCGCTTTGATTTCCGGCGGTATCCTGAGCGATGGCGTTGAGCGCCTGACCGGTTGTTTGCGCTGGCGAAATGGTGACAGCAAAGTTACCAGAACCGTCTGCCACCCCCTGGCCGAGAATGGTGTTACCGCTGCGAATAATCACGGTGCTGCCGGCATCGGCCGTACCGCTTACCAGCGTCCCGTTAGGATCTACGCTGGTAACCGTAGGCGTTGCAGGCGGCAGGGTATCGACAATCACCGTCAGCGGGTTATCTG
>NZ_SZWS01000019.1:28501-29425 GCF_005281245.1 Citrobacter sp. wls826 | reverse complement strand
TGCGCCGAACGTCAGTGTGTGAGTGACGTTCGGCGTGAGGGGAACATCCACACTCCAGGTGCCGTTAGCAGCAACCGTAGCCGTAGCAATTGCGACGGGATTATTGCCATCGAAAATTAACACTGTACTGCCCGGTGTGCCGGTCCCGCTGAGGGTCGGGGTGGTATCGTCCGTGACGCTGCCATTGGTTAGCGAACCGGTAAAGATTCCAACGTTATCCTGAATATCCGTTACCTGCGGCAACGTCAGCTTCGTGTTGTTAACCGTAAACGAAATGCTGTTTGAATTGTCGCTGATGTTACCTGCTGCATCGGTTGCGGTGGCGCTTAATGTGTAGCTTCCGTTCGCCAGCGCAGTCCCTGGCGTAATACTCCAGGTTCCACCAGCCACCGTTGTAGTACCGATTACCGTCCCCCCGTTATACAGGGTGATGGTATCCCCGTCTGAGCCAGTACCGCGAATGGTTGGCGTGGTGTCATCAGTCACGGCATCTGTCGCAAGGTCGCCCGTGACATCACCGACATTATCGTTGGCGGCGATAATCACCGGAGGTGCAGACGGCGTCGTGTCGATGTTCAGTGTTATGGCGTTAGATGGCTGGCTGACGTTGCCTGCTGGATCGGTTGCGGTGAGAGTTACCTGATAACTACCAGGAGCAACCGGTGCTGACGGAGTGAAGCTCCAGGTACCGTCTGCACCTACTGTTGCTGTTCCCTGCAATGGGGGAGTACCAGCAAGATAGAGGGTAATCAGATCCCCGACGTTCCCCGTGCCGCTAAAGGTTGGCGTGGTGTCATTGGTGTTGCCATTAGTGACCACTCCCGTTACCGGAGCCACATCGTCGGTAATGATTGGCGCGGCTGGTTGTGCGGGAGGCGTATTGTCTACTGTCAGAGTAAAGCTTGCCGACGGGATCCCCGTGTT